>JALHVH010000065.1 GCA_022867105.1 Candidatus Aminicenantota bacterium | reverse complement strand
TCCCCGGACGATGAAGCGGCCGTCGTCCTCCAGGCCGAGAAGAGCCCGGATGGCCTTTCCGCCTACGCGAAAAAAAAGTCTGCGTCCCTCGACGGCGGACAGTTCGTGAACGAGCAAAGCATGAACATCCATGGCCTTTCCTGCGTCCGCCAGGTCTTCGACGTCGTGAAGCCCGAGAAGGAGACCCTGCGCGTCCAATTCTCGTTCATCCGGAACGGTGAGCGGATCTACACCTTCTCGGCGCTCAGCAAAGCGATCAACTACGGGCGCCGCGCGCCTGAATTCGGCCGGATCGTGGACTCTTTCCAAGAACTCAGGGATCCCGCCCGCCTGAACAAGCAGCCGCAACGCCTGAGGCTGGTCAGGGCCGACGGCGCGCAGAGCCTCCGGGAGATCTTCGGAAGAGCGGGGATGAAAAAGGACCTGTGGCCGAGCTTTGCCGTGATGAACGGCCTCGGGCAGGAGGCCGTCCCCCCGAAGGGCCGGCTCATCAAGACGGTCCGGTGAGCCGCCCGCCCGGTCACGTCTCGGCTTCCCGGATGACGCTGTAGGCCAGGCGCAGGGCCCGGAGCCCTTCCGCGCCGCTGACCTTGGTGTTCTTCCCGGTCTCGATGCAGTCCAGAAAGTTCTTTAGTTCTTTCTTGAGCGGCTCTTCCTTCTGGATCTTCAGGGTCTTGATATCCGTCTGCCGGCCGTCCAGCGGAAAGATCTTGACTTCCTGGTCGATGTAGTCGATGGAATAATACGAGGTCGGTTCGAAGATCCGGAGCTTCCTGACCTTGCCCTGGTGGACACGGCTGGCCGTGAGCGTCGCCACGCATCCGGACTTGAACTCCAGCCTGGCGTTGGCGATGTCGGTCTTCTCGGAGACGACGTGGATCCCCGAGGATTTGATGGCGACGACATCGTCCTTGATCAGGGCCAGGATGATGTCCAGGTCGTGGATCATGAGGTCCAGGACGACATCGATGTCAAGGGAGCGGGCCGAGAACGACCCCAGCCGCTGGACCTCGATGAACTTCGGCTCCGAGATCATGTTCTCGACAGCCTCCACGGCAGGGTTGAAGCGCTCGAGATGGCCAACCTGGAAGATGAGGTTGTTCTTAGCGGCGATCTCCACAAGCTGTTCCCCCTGCTCGACGGACGCCGTGATGGGTTTCTCAACGAGCACGTGCTTCCCCTGTTTGAGAAGGTTCATGGAGACGGAGAAGTGGGCCGACGTGTCCGTGGCCACAACGGCGGCGTCGATGTCGTCGATCATCTCCTCATAGTTCTGGAAGTACCTGACGCCGTGGCGGTTGCCGATCTGGAGGGCCTTCTGGAAGTCGATGTCCGCGACCGCCTTGAGCTCCGCTTCCTCCAAGTAGGACAGGATCCGGGCGTGCTGGGTCCCCAGGTATCCGACACCGATGATCCCGATCCTGACCTTGTTCATGGCTGTCTCTCCTTGGCGACGATGACGATCCCGCTTCTTTCCGCCAGATCGACGGCGGCCTCCCTCTGGAAGAACGGGAGCTTCTCCGCTTCGAAAGCCAAGGCTGCCGCCCCGGCCCCGACGAGAGCCCGCACCGTCTCCAAACCCACGGCCGGGAGATCGATCCTGGGGTCCTGCATGGAACGGCCGGCCTTGATCACCACGGTCCCGGGACCCGCAAGTTCACCTCCCCGCATAATGGCCCGGTCCGTTCCCTCGATGCCTTCGATCGCGATGACCGCCCGGTCCTTGACAACGACGGTCTGCCCGACATCGAGGTCGGCGAGCACCCCGGCAATCGAGAGACCGTATTCGATATCCATGAGGACGCGGCTGTCCGGCTTCGTCCTCGTCAGCGTCCCGGGAGAGCAGAAGTAGGCGTTCAGGAAGGGCGTCGGGTCCAGGACCGGAAGGCCCTGTCCTTCCAGGAACTCGATCATGGCCGCGATCAGCCGGGCAGGGCTCTTCCCCCCGGCCCGTCCCAGGAGAAACGAAGCGGAGTCGTCCAGCCCCCAGGTCCGGAAGGCGGCCTCCTGGCGGACCTTTCCGGCTATGAGAACGCACGAGACGCCGTGACCCTTGAGGAACCCGGAAAGGCGGGAAATCTCCCCGGCCCCAAACCATTCGATGATCCCGGCCCGGTCCCGGAGACGGTCTTCGGCCTCCCCCCGGATCGCGGCGATGACGCACTCGTACCCCCGGGCCCCGGCCTCCGCGGCCGCAAGCCAAGGGAATTCTCCGGAGCCGGCAATTATTCCGAGTCGTTCTCCCATGGTTCGGCCGTCTTCTTGATGATCCCCCGCTTGGACGACCGGATGAACGCGGTGAGTTCGTCCCTGTCCTCCCCCGGAGGAAACGAGGCCTCGATCTTCTCCAGGGCCTGGGCAGTGTTGAGGTCCGAATAGAAGAAGATCTTGATCATTTCGCGCAGGGCATTGATCCTTGCGTTGGAGAAGCCCCTCCGTCTGAGGCCGACGCTGTTCAGGCCGAAGATCTTGACGGGCCGCATGCCGGCCACCCGGCAGAAGGGCGGAAGGTCCTGGGTGATGACCGTGAACCCCCCGGTAAAGGCATACCTTCCGATCCGGCAAAACTGGTGGACTCCCGTGAAGGCGCCGACCGTGACAAAATCCCCGACGGTCACGTGGCCGGCCAGCGTCGCGCTGTTGATGAAGATCGTCTCGTTGCCGATCCGGCAGTCGTGGGCGACATGGACATAGGCCATGAAGTAATTGCGGTCTCCGATCCGGGTGAGGCCTCCCCCCTTGACCGTTCCGCGATGGACCGTGATGAATTCCTTGAAGATATTTCCGTCCCCGATCCGGACAACGGTCTCATCCCCCTTGTAGCCGATATCCTGGGGCTCGGTCCCGATGGAAGAGAACGGCGCGAACCTGCAGTCCGCGCCGACCTCGGTCATGCCGATGATCGAAACGTTGGATTCGAGCCTGGTGTTCCGGCCAAGGCTGACCTTTTCGCCGATGACGCAGCCGGGACCGATCCAGACGCCGGAGTCCAGCTGGGCTTTCGGATGGACCGTCGCCGAGGGGTGGATGGTGATGTCATGTGGGCTCATTCATCTCCTCGAGGTTCAGAAGGCTGGCGACCATTTCTCCTTCGGCGGCCACTTCTCCCTCGACGGTCGCCCGGCCCTTTAAAAGGCAGTATTTGCCTTTAAGCTTCAGGATCTCGGCTTCGATCATCATCTGGTCCCCGGGGACCACCGGCCTTCGGAACTTGGCGTTGTCGATCTTGCTCAGGACCACGAACGTGTGTTGGGGGTCCGGAATGGAATGGTAAAGCAGGATCCCTCCCGCCTGGGCGATGGCCTCGACGATGAGGACCCCGGGCATGATCATCTTCCCGGGAAAATGTCCCTGGAAAAAGGGCTCATTGGCGCTCACGTTCTTGAGGGCGACAATGGACCTGCCCGGATGGAGCTCCTTCACCCGGTCCACGAGCAGAAAGGGGAACCGGTGGGGAATGAACTTCTGGATCTGTTCGATCTTGATCAATGTCCATCACTTGGCCGGGGCGGCCTTGGAGGCGTCGTATCGCCGGATGACCTCGTCCGTGAGGTCGATGATGGGATTGAAGTAGACGGCCCCACTCTTGGCCAGGTCGAAGATAACGTCCAGGCCCTTCTCCCTGCCGAGCCCTTCGATGATGGGGATGAGCTCGCTCTGGACCTTGTTGAAGAGCCGATACTGGAGCTCCTGGAGCTCGCGGACGGCGTCCTCGGAGAGCCTCTTCTGGTCCGTCTTCTTCCTTTCCACGTCGGAGTTGATCTGCATGGCCGCTTCATCGGTCAGGGTCAGCCGCTGCGTGTTCAGCTTGGTTTCGAGCTGCTTGATCTCGTTGTCCAGCCTGGTCAGGTCACTTTGGCTCTTCTTGTCCCGGTCCTGGAGCTGGGTGATGACCCTTTTGCCCTCGGCGGATTTTTCCAGGATCACTTGGGAGTTGATGACACCGGTCTTCCCCGTCTGCTGGGCGAACCCCGGGGAGAGGAAGGAAAGGACGAAAAGGGCCAGGGTCAATGATGGGATCATACGTCTTGACATCTCATAGCCTCCTAAGATCTATGGTCTCCCGCGGAACACCCTAAAAAGTGGTGCCGACCGCGAATCGGAACGCAAAATTCGATTCGTCCGCGTAGATCTTTTTATTATTATACGCAAAAATGAGACGGAACGGAACCCGCAGGGCCGGGACGAAGATCCGGGCCTCGAGGCCCGTGGACGTGTACATGCCCTTCAGGCTGAACTTTTCCTTGGACGTGATGGCGTTGCCCATGTCGTAGAATAGGATCACGTTAAGGGGCCCGCCGACAGGAATGATGTATTCCGCGTTGACGACAAGCGACTTGTCGCCGCCGATGACCGTGTTGTTCGCGCTCCGAGGGCCGATGGTATAGATCTCATAGCCCCGGACCGAGCGCTCGCCCCCGAGGTAGAACTTCTCCCAGAACGGGACCTTGGACCCCTTGATGGCCCTGACTTGCTGGTATTCCAGGTGGAGGCCGATCACGTGGTTGGCGATGAACGGCTGGAAGCGGGAGAACTCGAATCTCGGACGGTAAAGGCTGATCTCGCCTCCCAGGAAGGAGCCCGCGAACTTGAACGACAGGGAGTACATCATTCCGCGCGTCGGGGTCAGCGGGCTGTCGACCGTGGACCGGAAGAGGAGCGGCTCGATCGAGCTCATGTTATATTTCCCCAGGCCGAACATGGACATGTAGATGGGATCGTTGTATGGGTTCGTCGGTACGGTCGAGCCCTGGGAGGAAGGGAGGGATACATCGACGTTCTGATAGCTGTAGGTGAGGTTGGCCCGCCAGTATTCGACGAGCCTGGCGCCCAGCGTCAGATCGATCCCCCTGCTCTTCTGATTGTAAAGATAGGGGTAATTGATCTTGCGGTCGTACACGTTGAACCCCAGGGTGATCGGCTGGTCGAGGAGGTAGGGCTCGGTGAAACCGAAGCTGTAGTTCTTGACCCTCTTTCCCTGCTGGACCATGAACTCCAGGGTCTCCCCCGCGCCCAGGAAATTGACGGTCGAGTAGCTCAGGGCTACGAATGTGCCTTCGTAGCCGCTGTAGCCCGCCGTGAACTGGATGTTATTTCTCTGCAGCTCCTTGACGTTGACCTGGACGTCGATCTGGGTGGGGTCCTCGGGATTGGGCTTGATATCCGGCTCTTTCTCCAGGTCGACCAGGCCCAGCTGTTTGATACGGAGGATGCTGTCCTTGAAGTACGCCAGGCTGAACCGGTCCCCCTCCCGGAGGATCATCTCCCGGCGGATGACCTTGTCCTTGGTGTAGATGTTGCCCCTGAACTCGAGCCTGTGGAGGAAAGCGACATCGCCTTCGTAGATGTTGAAGGTGACGTTGACGATCTTGTTCTTGGGGTCCAGGTTCTCGACGGGGGCGACCTGGGCGTAAAGATAACCGCCGTCACGGTAGGTCTCCCCCATCTTCTCGATGGCCTTTTCCCGGACCTGCGTGCTGTAGACCTGGCCTTTATCGAGTTTGACCAGGCTCCTCAGGTACTTTCCGTTGACCGCCTTGTTGCCCTCGACCTTGATCTCACCCACACGGTAGAGGTAGCCGGCGTTGACGGGGATGACGATCCTCATCATCTTCTGCTTCCGGAAAAAGATCGTCCGCTTCTGGATCTCCTCGATCCTGGGCTCACCGACCGTGGCCTCCATATAGCCGTTCTCCTGGAACTTCTTCTTGATGAGCGCCATGTCGTCGGGGACCTTGCCCTGTTTGAAGGCGTCCTTGCCGCCGACCCATGAGAAAAGGTTATGCGTCTTGTTGTCCTTCATGGCCTCGCGGAGGAAGCTCTCGGGCAGTTTGGCCCTCCCTTCGAAGACGACCTGGCCGACGCGGATCTTGGGGCCCTCATCGATCTTGAACAGCAGATCGACTTCGTTCCTGCCCTTCTTGGCGACTTCGGTATCGATCTTGGCGGTCTGGAGGCCCTTCTCCGCAAGGAGATCGCCGATCGTCCTCTTGATCTTCTGGACCTTGGCGGGGCTGTAATAGGAGTAAGGAAGGATGTACTCGTCTTTCTCTTTGAGCTTGTTGACGATGTCGTCTTCCTTGACCTTCTTCCCGGTCTTATAAACCACGCTCTTGATGACCGGGTTCTCTTCAACGATGATCTTGATGACCTTTCCCTTGGTCCCGTCCGCCTGCTCGATCCGGACGTCCGCGAAGAATCCGGTGGACCAAAGGACCCGGAAATCCCTCTTGAGGAGGTCCTCGTTGAAATAGTCCCCCTCCTTTGCCGAGAGGTAATATTGGATGGTCTCCCTGGTCACCCTGTCGTTCCCTATGATCTCGATCTTTTCCACCATTTCCTGGGCGGAGAGGCCCAGGGGCAACAAGGCTAGAAGGAGAGCCGGTATCATCTTCTTCATGATCATATCCTTATACCACATTCCCTCGGTTCCGTCTATTTCTGGAAAGAGCTAATGCGCCCATGTCCTCCATCACACGAAAAGAACAGCTTCCTCTGGGAAGAAATGGACAGGATGGAAAGGCCGAGGTCAGGGGCTTCCGCCCGGAGCGTTTCACGTAGGTTCTAACGCCCGGCGGGAGGAATAAGTTTCAACTCGCCGGCTTCCATGACGTAGAGCTTATGGCAAAATGCGGCGATCTTTTCATTATGGGTCACGATGACCGAGGAGAGGCCTTTCTTTTGGTGAAGGTCCAGGATAAGCCTGAGGACCATCCCCCCCGTTTTCCAGTCCAGGTTTCCCGTCGGTTCGTCCGCCAGGAGCACTTTGGGTTCGTTTACGAGGGCCCGGGCGACCGCCACTCTCTGCTGTTCCCCTCCGGACATCTGCCCCGGCCGAAAATTCGCTTTGTCCCCAAGACCGACCTCGTCCAGGAGCCTCATGGCCCTGGACAGGGCCTCCTTGCGGCCCGTTCCCCGAATGAGGAGGGGGAAGCTGATGTTTTCCAGAGCGGTGAACTCGGGCAAGAGGTGGTAGAACTGAAAAACGAAGCCGATCTTTCTGTTCCGCAACCCCGATATCTCCAGGTCCGAGCGGGCCGCGAGATCTTCGCCGTCCAGCCGGATCGTGCCCTCGCTCGGCCTGTCCAGGGTCCCCAGGAGGTTGAGGAGCGTCGTTTTGCCGACCCCCGACATGCCCATAATGGCCGCCAGGTCCCCCCGCCGGAGCTCGAAATCGATCCCTTGGAAGACGCGGAGCTCCCCCTTCGGCAGAGGGTAGGCTTTGCCGAGGTTCTCCGCGCTCAAAACGATGTCATTCATATTTCAACGCGACGACCGGGTCCGTCTTGGCGGCCCGGCGGGACGGGAAAAGCGTCGAGAGGAAACTGATGGCCAGGCTGACCCCGATGATGAGGATGAGATCAAGTCCCCCGAGCCGGAAGGGAACGTGGGAGATCTGGTAGATGTCCACCGGGATTCTGATCAGTTGGAAGGCATTGGCCATCCAGCACCAGGCAAGACCTAGGATGACGCCCAGGGTCGTCCCGACGACCCCGATCAGGGCCCCCTGGAGGAAGAAGATCCTCCGGATCTGGCGGGCCGTCGCCCCCATGGCCATGAGGATGCCGATGTCCCGGGTCTTCTCCATGACCATCAGGATGAGGGTGGCAATGATGTTCAGGGCGGCCACAAAGACGATCAGCGTGATGGTCAGGAACATGATGTTCTTCTCGAGCTTGAGGGCTGAGAAGAGCGATCTATTGAGCTCCATCCAGGTGGTCACGTAGGCCAGGGGCGGTAGGCATTCCTTGATCCGCTCCCCGACGCTCCCCGCCTCGAAGATGTTCGAGATCTTGATCTGGAGGTAGGTCACCTTCTCTTCGAACCCGAGGAACCGCTGGGCGGTCTCGAGAGGAACGAGGGCGGTCGACGAATCGAACTCATAGAGCCCCGTGTTGAAGATCCCGCTGACCCTGAATCGCCTGGTCTTGGGGAACAGGCCCATGGGTGACAGCCGGGAGGCAGTGGTCAGGACCGTGACCGAATCGCCCGGCCCGGCGCCGATGGTGAAAGCGATCTCGCGGCCAAGGAGGAGTCCGTCCTGAGGACCCGCTTGAGGGACCGAGCCGGACTCCAGCTTCCGGAGCCAGGCGGAATTCTTCATCTCGAGCCCGAAATCGATCCCCTTGAGCAAAGCCCCCGAGCTCCGCGAGGGGCCGTTGATCAGCACCTGGCCGTAAACCACGGGGGTCACGGAGACGACGCCTTTGAGTTCCCGGATCCTTTCCATGAGCCCCGGGTAATCCTTCAACCCCTCGCCGGAAAGGTCCGAGACCATGATGTGGGAGGTCGCCCCGAGGATCTTGTCCTGGACGTCCTCCTGGAAGCCCGTGATGAGGGCGATGGCGATGACGAGGGCCATGACGCCGATCGTGATGCCCAGGGTGGAGATGAGGGTGATGACGGAGATGAACGCCTGCTTCCTTTTGGCGGTCAGGTATCTCTTGGCGACGAAAAGCTCGAATCTCATGGTCTCTGCGGGCGACCGGCGGTCCGTCGTTTCATCTCGGTTTCAGCAGCGGGAACAGGATGACGTCCCGGATCGACCTTTTATTGGCAAAGATCATGGCCAGGCGATCGATCCCGATCCCCTCCCCTCCGGTGGGGGGAAGCCCGTATTCAAGGGCTTCGACATAGTCCAGGTCGATCCAGTGGGACTCGTCGTCCCCCTTTTTCTTCTCCTCCGCCTGTTGTTCGAAGATCCTTTTCTGTTCGGCCGGATCGGTGAGCTCCGAGAACGCGTTGGCGACCTCCATCCCGGCGATGAAGAGCTCGAAGCGGGCGGCTTCCCCGGGGTTGTCCCGGGCCGCCTTGGCTAGCGGCGAGACTTCGCGGGGCGGGTTCAGGATGAACGTCGGTTGGATGATGTTCTCCTTGACGTATTTATCGAAGATGATATCCAGGGCTTTGCCGTAGGTCGTCGGCTTTTTCTCGGGGGCCAGGGACGCGGCCAGCCCGAGGATGTTCTTTTCGTCCTCGAAGCGGCTGGGCGCCAAGCCGCTTAAGGAGATCAGGGCGTCTTTGAACTTCATCCTCTTCCAGGGCCTCTTGAAGGAGATCATGTGCTCGCCGAACGGGAGCTCGTCCCTGCCCAGAACCGTCAGGCTCAGCGTGTTCAGGAGGTCCTCCGTGAGGTCCATCATGTCATTGTAATCGCTGTAGGCCTGATAGAACTCGATCATGGTGAATTCGGGGTTGTGCTCGGAATCAAAGCCCTCGTTCCGGAAGTTCCGGTTGATCTCATAGACCCTGTCCAACCCCCCCACGATCAGCCTTTTCAAGTACAGCTCGGGGGCGATCCTGAGGTAAAGGTCGATGCCCAGGGCGTTATGGAACGTTTTGAAGGGCCTGGCCAGAGCCCCACCCGGGATGGCATGCATCATGGGCGTCTCCACCTCGATATAGCCGCGCTCGTCGAAGTACTTCCTCATGTTCGCCACCAGGGCGCTCCTCAGGCGGAAGGTCTGGACCACCTCGGGGTTCATGATGAGGTCGAGGTAACGCTTGCGATAGCGGATCTCGATGTCCTGAAGGCCGTGCCATTTCTCGGGGAGCGGGTGGAGGGACTTGGCCAGGAAGGTGAAAGAGGTGCAGAGAACGGTCAGCTCACCCGTCCGGGTCTTGAAGAGGGTCCCCCGGACGGAAATCACGTCGCCGATATCAAAGAGCGAAAACAGCTCATAATTCCCGGCCCCGGCCACCTCCTCCCGGATATAGACCTGGAGCCTTGAGCGGCCGTCGGAGATGTGAAAGAACGTGGCCCGGCCCATCTTCCGGATGGTGAGGATCCTTCCCGGGACCGTCACGGCCTGCGTCTTTTCTTCGAGTTCTTCCTTGGGGAGGGTGGAGAACTCCGCGACGATTCCGGCCACGGAGTGGGTCCTCTCGACCTTGTGTGGAAAGAGGTCCACGCCCCGCTCGGCGAGCTTTTGGAGCTTGTCCCTTCGGGCCAGCTCCTGATCGCCGAGCTTAGTTTCTGGTTCCAGCCGGCTTTTTCCCTGTTTTTGAGAATCGTCGTTTCTTCCCATCGGCACCTTCTTTGGAGGAATCGTTCCCGGCCTCGAGCGTCTTCCGGACGGCGTCCAGGATGCCGTTGATGAACAGCGAAGCCTCCTCGCCGCTGTATTTTTTTGCGATCTCGATGGCCTCATTGATCACGATGGCCGGGACGAGGGTCTTCTCGAAGAGGAGCTCGAAGACGGAGATCCTCAAGATGTTCCTGTCTACGACGGCCATCCGGGGGATGCGCCAGTTCACGGAGGCCGATTGAATGGCCGCGTCCACCTCCCGGGTGTGCGCTCGAATCCCCTCGATGATCCAGTTGCCGTATTCCCTGACGTCCTCGGTGACCTTCTGGTATTCCCAGTACCGGCGGATGAGGGCTTCAGGATCGGTCGAGTTGAACTCCAGCTGGAACAGGACCTGGAGGGCACACTCCCGAGCCTTCCTTCGTTTTCCCATGGAGAGAGTCCCGGCCGCTCTTCAGCGTAGCCCAGAATCCTTAAGGAGGTTCAGCGTTTCGACCAGGGAGAACGCCGTATCGTAACCCTTATTCCCGGCCTTGGCGCCGGCCCTCTCGATACCCTGCTCGATGGTGTCCACGGTCAGGATGCCGAAGGCCACGGGCAGCCCTTCATCGAGGGCGACCTGGGCCAGCCCCTTGGTGACTTCGGCGCCCAGGAAATCGAAGTGGGGCGTATCCCCGCGGATGAGGGCGCCCAGGCAGAGGATGCCGTCCACCTTCCCCGCCTTGGCGACCTTCTTGACGACGAGAGGGACCTCGAAGGATCCCGGAACCTTGAAGATGGAAATGTCCGCGTCGGCGGCCCCGAGCTTGTGGAGGGCGTCCAGAGCCCCCTCGAGCAGCCGCTCCGAGATGAACTGGTTGAACCGGCTCACCACGATCCCGATCTTCAAACCCTTGGCCTGAAGCGTTCCTTGATAGGTTTTCATGGTTCTTCCTCCGGAAATCCTCTTAACAGCTTCTTATCTTATCCGGTTTCGCCCTGAATGTCCACCCGCCCTACCGGCCTCTCAAAGATCCTGTACCTCTTGTAGATCACGGCTCCGATGGAAGCGGCGAACCGGTTGATGGCTTCGTTGTCCTCAAGCTGCCAGGAGAGCTCTCCCCATTCATAACCTTTCCGCTTGGCCCTCTTCTCGAACTCGGAGTAAAGGAGATAACTCAGGCCTGTATGCCTGTATTCCTTGAGAAGGCCGAAGACGATGGCCCGCATCCCCTTGATCTTCGAACGGTTGAGGAGCAGCTTGAAGACGCCGAAGGGATAGAGCCGTCCGTTCATGGTCCCGAGGACCTCGTTGTAGTTCGGCAGACCGAACGCGAAGCCGACCGGCCTGCCCCGGTCCTCGGCAAAGATGATGAGTTCGGGATCGGCCAGCCGTTTGAGGCTCCGGGCCATGTGCTTCATCTCGTTGTCCGTCCACGGGACAAAGCCCCAGTTCATTTCCCACCCGCCGTTGTAGATGAACGCGACCTTCCGCGCCTCCTCCTCCAGGTCCTTCATGTCGATCGTCCTCAGGGTCACGGGCGTTTCCCGGCGGGCCCTCTCGACGATGGCATTGACCTTCTCCGTTACGCCGTGATCGCGGCTCATCTTGAAGGCGTAGAGGTCCTTGGCCTTGGTCATCCCGCAGGCCTTCATGAGGTCCAGGTAATAGCGGGGGTTATAAGTCATCATGACCACGGGGGGAGAATCGAATCCCTCGAGAAGGAACGCGCATTCATCGTTCATGGAGAGGTTCATCGGACCACGGAGGACCTCCATGTGCCTCTCCCGCCCCCAAGCCGCGGCGGCATCCAGAAGGGCCTTGGCCGTCGCCGGGTCATCCAGGCTCTCATAGAGGCCGAAGAAGGCCGCCTTTTCCCCGTGGAATTCGTTGTGGCGGCTGTCGAGGATGGCGGCGATGCGACCGGTGACCTTTCCGCCGCGCCGGGCCAGGAAGAGATCCATCTCGGCATGCTCAAAAAAAGGATTCCGCGCCCCGTCCAGTTTCTCCTTCATGTCCGCGATGAGGGGCGGGACCCAGTTCGGGTCCCCGTCGTAAACCTTCCAGGGGAACTTGATGAACTTCATCCGATCCCGGCGTGTCATGACCTTGTTGATCGTTACGTCGCCCATAGGACCTCCTCCGAATATGGACCTCATTTTATCAAATCGGTCCCGCGATTGCACGAAAAATCCGTCATGGGCGGATTCCCCCGTTGGGGGGAATTTCGCCGGCTTGTCGGGGCCCGTCTTTTGTGCTAATAGTGTTTTGAGGAACCGATCATGAAAACCAAGACGGGTTTCAAAGAGCTTTCCCCGGCCGAACTGCGCTGGACCTGCACGGACGAGCTCGTTCCGTTCGTGACGACCGACGATTGCCCGTACTGCGACGAGATCATCGGCCAGGAACGGGCACTCAAGGCCATCCAGACGGGACTGGACATAAAGAGCCTCGGCTACAATATCTTCATCACGGGCATGGTGGGGACGGGCCGGACGACGACGATCAAACAGCTCCTGGAAAGACTGAAAAAAGGAGAGCGGACACCCGACGACATCCTCTACGTCAACAACTTCAAGCATTCCGACGAGCCGATCCTCATTGGGCTCCCAGCCGGCCGGGGCAGGCTCTTTGCGGAGGCCATGGGAAGGCTCATCGCGATGCTCAAGGTCAACGTCCCTGGGCTCCTGAAGAGCAAATACTACGCGGAGCAGCGCGATCAGATCGTCGAGAAGCAGCAAAAAAAACAGAAGGAAACGCTCCAGGCCTTTGAGGAAGAAGCATCCGAGCAGGGCTTCTCCATGATCCAGGTCCAGATGGGGCTCTTCACCCGGCCGGACCTCATCCCGGTCATCGAGGGGGCCCCCACCCCCTTTCCGAAGCTGGATGCGCTGGTCAAGGAGAAGAAACTCCCCAAGGCCCAAGTGGAAGAGCTCAAGACCCGTTATGAGAAGCTGACCAACAAGCTCGAAGCGGTTTTCGAATCGTTGAAAGAGATGGACGAAGAGACCCGGAACCTGCTCAAGAACTGGGACGCGGAGTCCATCACGCCCATCATCAAGGGGGGCGTTTCGGAGGTCCGGGCCGGGTTCTCCAACCCGAAGGTCGACGACTACCTCGGCCAGGTCGAGGAGAACCTCGTCAAGAACATCGACCTCTTCAAGGGCCAGAAAAAGGACGACAAGGAAGTTGAGAACCCGGACGCCTTCCTCGAATACGGAGTGAACCTCCTCGTGGACAACTCCGACCTGAAGGGCGCCCCGGTCATCATGGAAACCAACCCCACCTACATGAACCTTTTCGGTTCGATCGAATTTTCCTATTCCCGGCCCTTCGGGACCGGTCAAACCGATTTCATGAAGATCAAGGCGGGCTCGTTCCTCAAGGCCAACGGCGGGTTCCTGGTCATCAACGCCCTGGACGCCGTCGTCGAGCCAGGCGTCTGGGCGACCCTGAAACGGACCCTACGGAACCAGGTCTTCGAGATCCAGAACTATGCGGCCATGTTCCTCTTCTCCACCTCGCGCCTCAAGCCCGAACCCGTTCCCTGCGATGTGAAGGTCGTCATGATCGGTGACGCATACGTCTACAACATCCTCTATTCCGCGGACGAGGACTTCAAGAAGGTCTTCAAGATCAAGGCGGAGTTCGATTCGGAGATGACCAAGACCGGAAACACCGCGGGAGAATACTCCCGGTTCATCAAGAAGATCTGCGACGACGACCGGCTGCTTCCGTTCGACAGGGACGGGATCGCCGCGGTCATCGAGTACGGGACGCGCATCGCCGGCCGCCAGAAGAAGATCTCGACCCGGTTCCACATCATCGCCGACGTCGTCCGGGAATCGAGTTATTGGGCCGGGAAGGACGGCCGGAAGTACGCTGGCCGGGAGGCCGTCGAGAAGGCCGTTCTCGAGCGCTTCGAACGGGTCAGCCTAATCGAGAACAAGATCCAAGAGATGATCCATGAAGGGACCATCATGATCGATACCGACGGTCGGGTCGTCGGCCAGGTCAACGGCCTGGCCGTTTACGACATGGGCCAATTCATGTTCGGCAAGCCCAGCCGGATCACGGCCCGGACGGCGATGGGGCGGGCCGGCGTCATCAACATCGAACGGGAAGCGGACATGAGCGGGAACACCCATAACAAGGGCGTTCTCATCCTGGGCGGCTACCTCCGCGGGAAGTACGCCCAGGACAAGCCGTTCGCTCTGTCCGCTTCCGTGGCCTTCGAGCAGTCCTACTCGGGAGTGGACGGCGACAGCGCTTCCTCCACGGAGGTCTACGCCATCCTGTCCAGCCTCTCCCAGGTCCCCCTGAGGCAGGACGTCGCCGTGACCGGTTCGCTCAACCAGAAAGGCGAGATCCAGCCCATCGGCGGAGTCAACGAGAAGATCGAGGGGTTCTTTGACGTCTGTAGGGCCAAAGGCCTGACTGGGAGCCAGGGCGTCATCATTCCCCACCGGAACGTCCAGGACCTCATGCTCCGCCGGGACGTGGTCGAGGCCGTGGCCCAGGGAAAATTCCACGTCCATCCGGTCGCCACGATCGATGAGGGGATCGAGGTCCTGACCGGAGTCGAGGCCGGCCGGAGGAAGGAGGACAGGGCGTTCGAGGAAGGAACACTGAACGACCTTGTGGACAAGGAGCTCCAGCGCCTGGTCCAAGGTTGGAGGAAATTCCAGGCGGCGGCCGAAAAGGAAACCTGACCCTAGGCCAGACCGGCGCGCTTCCGGAGCTTCCGGACCTCAGCGGCATCCAGCATCCGCCAGTGCCCCGGCTTGAGACCTTCGAGGGTCAATCCGGCAAAATGGGTCCGCCTCAGGGCCGACACCCGATAACCCACGGCTTCGAACATCTTCCTGACCTCGCGCTTCCGGCCTTCGTGGATCTCGAGTCTGACCAGCGCGTGTTTGGGCGATCTCGTGACGATCGAGGCTTTGGCCGAAGCCGTCTTCCGGCCTTCGAGAAAGATCCCTTTCCGGAGTTTGTCCAGGGCTGTGTCATCGGGGACGCCGTCCACTTTGACCAAATAGATCTTCTGGACCTCGAACCTCGGATGGGCCAGCCGGAAGGCCAGTTCGCCGTCGTTCGTGAGGAGGAGGGCCCCGCTGCTGTCGGCATCCAGACGCCCCACGGGAAAGACACGGACCTTGAGGCTGGTAAGCAGGTCCCGGACCGTGGTCCGGCCGAATGGATCCTTAAGAGAGACGACGGTCCCAACAGGCTTGTGGAGGAGGACGTAGGCCATCCGTTCCTCTTTCTTCACCCGCCGGCCGTCGAGCTCGACCATGTCCCCGGCGTCCTCGATCTTTTCCCCGAGCTCCTGGACGACTCGGCCGTTGACCTTGACCCGTCCTTCCTGGATCATCTGGTCAGCCTCCCTGCGGGAAGCCGCGCCGGCCTGGGAAAGGAACTTGTTCAAACGGACGAGCACGACGCGGCCCCTTCTTTTAGAAGTAGATGTTGAAGCCGCCGGTCAGGGAAAAGTCGCCGACCTTGAAGCTCTTGGCGTCGATGTCCAGGTTCACGTGATGATACTTGCCCTCGGCGGAAAGGGAGAACATTTTCCCCAGCATGAGTTCGACGCCCGCCCCGAGGTTGAAACCGCCGTTATGGTCCTTACCGATGTCGTGGATGTCGATCGTGTAAAATCCGTAGCCGGCGGTGAGATAGGGCTGGACGACGAGGATGGGGAAGATCCAGCGCAAGTTCGCGCCCAGGTAGCTGTAATCCACCTTCCGGTCCTGCCACGTCGGCACGGAGATGTCTTCGGGATCGAGGTTGTGGGCCGCCTGAAAATAGTTCAACTCCACGGCGAACATCATGAACTTTACTCCGGCCTTGGCCCCGTAAAGAAAGGACGTATCGGTGTTGAACTTAATGTCCGAGAAGCTGGCTTTTTGATTTGAGATACCGCCCTGGAGCCCGAGGTAAATAAGCCCGGCCTCGGCCTTGGGGACGAGGCAAAAGGCCAAGAGGACCATCACGAGACCCGTTGTCATTTTTTTCATTTTTTATCTCCTGTTCTGCTTTTTTTTATTATTGTGGCGGTTTCCCCGGGCAAAGTCAAGCCGCGCCCCACCTTACAATCCGGGGAAATCCAGGGGATTGGCGGGAACCTTTTTTTCGCTTCGCCGTATGATCTGGTGTAGAATAGGACACTGAAAACGATGGCCAAGCTGCAGCTCAAGGAATCCTTCTCGATGGCTATGATCTCTCTCCGGGCCAATAAGCTCAGGACCTTCCTGACGCTCCTGGGCATCATCATCGGAGTGCTGACCATCATCGCCGTCGTCTCCGTCATCCAGGGCCTCAACAATTACGTCTACACGAAGATGTCCTTCTACGGGGCCAACGACTTCGCGGT
>JALHVH010000462.1 GCA_022867105.1 Candidatus Aminicenantota bacterium | reverse complement strand
GTTTTCTCATTTCCGTCATCCAATTATATATACGACGGGAGCGCGGAAAGAGTTGCATGGACGGGGTCCGCAAAACGGCATTTTGTTGGCTTCTCGGATGGGGGGAAGCGGCTTTCGATGGCCGCTTTTAATTTCAATAAATATTTTACCACGTTTTTTCGGTGGACGCAAGATATTTTTATATATTTCCATAAAATCGCGGTTTCCAGGGGAACTCGCCGTTCTTTCGGGCTGAAATGGGCGGTTTTTACGCTTCCACACGTCGAGAGGGGCGGAGACATGCGGCCGCGATCCGCGGCCCCCGGTTTTCAGGCTGGACGCGACAAAGAGAATGGGATGAATGACCCCGGGACGCGCCGATCGTCCTTGTCGCGGTGTCATTTTTCCATGTTTATTCGTCTTTTTTGCGATATTTACGGGGAAAATGTATAGTTATCCCGGGAGAAGAGCATGGAAAAGGACGATTTCAGGAAATTCGGCCGCGAATTCGTGGAGTGGCTGGCGGAATACATGGAATCCATCGAAAAATACCCGGTCAACTCCCCCGTCAAGCCCGGAGAGATCAAGGCCAAACTTCCCTCGAACCCTCCGGCTGCGGGGGAACCGATGGATAGGATCTTCAGGGATTTCCAGGACATCATCCTGCCCGGTATCACCCATTGGCAGCACCCGGGTTGGTTCGCCTATTTCCCGGCCAACAACAGTCCCGCCTCCGTCCTGGCCGAATTGCTGACGGCCGGGATGGGGGTCCAGGGCATGGTCTGGCAGACCTCGCCGGCGGCCGCCGAGCTCGAGGAGGTCGTCCTGGGCTGGCTTCGCCGGATGCTCGTCCTTCCCGAAGGCTGGTCCGGGGTCATCCAGGATACGGCCTCGACCGCGACCCTCTGCGCCCTCCTGACGGCCAGGGAAAGGGCCACGGGCCATGAAGCGAATGTCCGGGGCCTCAAGGTCCCCCTGACCGTTTACGCTTCCACGGAGACGCATTCAAGCGTCGAGAAGGGGGTCAAGATCGCCGGTTACGGGAAAGAAAACCTGAGGGTCGTCCCCGCCGATGAAAAGTTCGCCATGGTCCCCGGGGCCCTCGAAAAAGCCGTTCGCGAGGACATCCGGGCCGGCTTCAGGCCGGCCTGCGCCGTGGCCACCGTCGGGACGACCTCGTCCGGGGCGATCGATCCGCTCGCCCCGATCGGAAGGATCTGCCGGGAGCACGGCCTTTGGCTTCACGTCGACGCGGCCTATGCCGGCACGGCGGCCATCCTCCCCGAGAAACGCTGGATCCTGGATGGGGTCGAGGGCGCGGATTCCTTCGTCTTCAACCCGCACAAGTGGATGCTGACCAACTTCGACTGCTCGGCCTATTTCGTGAAGGACGCGGCCGCCCTGGTCCGGACCTTCGAGGTCCATCCGGAGTACTTGAAGACCGGGGTGGACGCCGTGGTGAAGAACTACCGCGATTGGGGGATCCAGCTCGGCCGGCGGTTCCGGGCCCTCAAGCTGTGGTTCGTCATCCGCGACTACGGGGTGGAGGGCATCCGGGCCATGGTCAGGGAGCACATCCGGCTGGCACGGCTCTTCGAGGGCTGGCTTCACGGCCACCCGAAGTTCGAGCTCCTAGCTCCCGTCGACCTGAGCCTCGTCTGCTTCCGGCTGAACGACGGACGGCCTGAGGAAGCGCTCAACACGCTGAACAAGGAGCTCCTGGCGCGCGTCAACGCCTCGGGGAAGATCTTCCTGACCCACACGACGCTCAAGGGGAAATTCACCATCCGCCTCGTCGTGGCCGGGAGGACGACCGCCGAGCGCCACGTCCGCGAAGCCTGGGACATCATCAGGTCTGAAGCGGAGCGCTTGCTGTAGTGCTGGAAGCTACCTGGCCTTATAGATCCCCGCTTTCTTTGCCCCGAGGTAAACGGACCGGTGAAGGGCCCTATCCGCCGGGACGAGCTCCCGGGCCATCGCCGGCGTGATCATCCGGATATGACGGGCCGCGTTCAGGGCGTCGCCGATATAGCCCAGGTCCCCGTCCGTGGTCTCCCAGTTCTTCCGGTCGAACCGGGCGAGGCTGATTGGCGGCGAGTAAGACCGCAGGGATTTCCTGTCCCGGGTGTTGAAAAAGATGTCGAAATAGGACATGGCCAGCTCGCGGACCGTCCGGTAGACGGGCTCCCGGAACCGGAGCACCAAAAAATTCGACTTGGCGACCGCGCCCCAGTGCCCGCGCCGTTTGAATACTGCGATGACGTGATCGTCGTCGTTTCTCGCCATCAAATCCACGATGAGCGGCTTATGGCCGATGGCCCGCAGGGCCGCGGCCGCGAAGAGCGCGCCCTCGAAGCAGTTGGCCTTTCTTTCCCTGACGACCCAGAGGGGGGACCGGGTCCCGGGAAGGCAGTTGTAATCGAGCCGGTCGAGAAAACGCTGGATCTTGATGGGCGAATCGAGCTTATCGAAGAGGCGTCCGGCCGGTCCGCCTCCGCCCCTCTTTCCGGTCCAGCTCTCAACGGACATAAGTCAGCCACTTCTCGTATTTCGGGACCTTCCCGGTGACGATGTCCTTGAAAGCGGCCTTGAGCTCGAGGAAGACCTTTCCGGGCTTGCCGTCCCCGATGGAACGCTCCATCTTCCCGGATTTAGGGTTCGACCCGTCCGCCACCCGGACGATGGACGTGATCTCCACGGCCGTGCCCGTGAAGAAGGCCTCGTCGGCGCCGAAGAGCTCTTCTTTCGTGATGGGCTCGATCTCGGTCCGGAAGCCGCGGTCGGCGGCGATCTGGAGCAGGCTGGTCCGGGTGATGCCC
Source organism: Candidatus Aminicenantota bacterium (assembly GCA_022867105.1). Classification (GTDB taxonomy): domain Bacteria; phylum Acidobacteriota; class Aminicenantia; order Aminicenantales; family Saccharicenantaceae; genus JALHVH01. Next base: position 3,535 of record JALHVH010000462.1, on the reverse strand, counting down.
TCGAGCACGGATTCTTCGATGCCGTTGGTCTTGACGGACCCGCCCTTGACGACGAAGATGTTCTCCCCGGGCCCTTCGGCGACGCGGCCTTCGAGGTTCAGGAAGATCGCTTCGTCATAACCCTGGGCCCGAGCTTCCAGGCCGGAGATCGTGGACTGGACATAGATCCCGCCCAGCTTGGCCCTCATGTCCAGCTGGCTGTGATGGACCCTGCGGTGGGGAACAATGAGGGCCGAGACCCCTTCGGCCGCCTTCTCCCCGAGGTAAGCGCCCCACTCCCACGCCCCGATGAGCAGCTCGACCGGGCAGGCCTTGGGGACCAGCCCGAGATTGCCGTATGAGTAGAACAGAAGGGGGCGGATGTAGGCGCTCTTGAGGCCGTTCTCCCGCATGACCAGCCTGACGGACTCGAGGATCTCGCCCTTGGAGTAAGGAGATGTCATCTTGATGACCGAAGCCGAATGCAGGAAGCGGTCGATGTGCTCCGGCAGACGGAAGACGGCCGGCCCCCGGGCGGTGTCGTAAGCGCGGATGCCCTCGAACGTGCAGGTGCCGTAGTGAAGGGCATGGCTCATGGGATGGAATGTGGCCTCGGACCAGTCGTAAAAGGTCCCCATGTGCCAGTATTTCCTGGCGCCGGGGAAATGGGTGTTAAGAAACATGGAAGACTCCTTGGACCGTAGGAATGCCGGGATTGAGACCGGGCGATCCCTCTCGTGCGAAAGGCTCAGCGTAAAAGAAAACACTACCTCCGTCGCTGTTTCTTCATGATCGCCGATCGAAGGGCTTGAAGGTTCATCCTAGCACACAAGGCAAGCAAGGGCAAGACAAGTAAGAGTCAAACCTACACTTTTAACAGTCGGCATTTCTTTCCAGTCCGCTAATTACAGAAACCCTCGCAAAACGAGCGAGGACTGAAAAGCGAGGGTTTGAGCGTTGCAGGCTTACTTGCTAAAAAAAGTCTTACCTTTGAACGAAGCCCGGCGGATCTTTTTTGTCGACTCGAGAGACTCCAGGGCTTTGCGGACGGAGGCGCGGTCTCTGCCCAGGGAGGCGGCGATGTCCTCCGCCGTCACGGGACGCCTCCGTACCATGGCTAGAATGGCGGCCTCGAGGCCCCCGCGGGAAGAGATCTGGGCCGTCTTCGGGAAGTCGACCGTGACCTCGCAGCCCACGCCGATGGCTTCGCGGATCTTTTCCATCTCCGCGGCGTTTAACGGCCCGGCGCTCTTTACAGCCGGCGGCCGGACCACCGTGTTGAGTTGGACCCGGTCGGGCCGGATGGCGGCGATGGCCTCCTTGAGCTTGCGGACATGGGCAGGAGAGTCGTTCATCCCCTTGACCAGCATGATCTCGAGCCAGATCTCGCCCTTGTAACGCCGGCGGAATTCACCCAGCCCCTTGAGCGTCCGGTTCAGGGAAAGGGACCGGTGGGGCCGGTTGACCCTCCTGAACAGTCCCGGCGTCGCCGCGTCAAAGGAAGGGACCACGACGTCCGCAGCCCTCAACGCTTCCCGGACGTCTGTCCGCGATAGCAGCGTGGCATTGGTCAGGACGGCCACGGGGATGTCCGTCATCTTCTTGATGCCGCGGATGAGCCCGCCGAGCGACCGGTTGAGCGTCGGTTCCCCAGAGCCCGAAAAGGTGATGTGATCGATGCGCGCCCCCGAGTTGATGGCCTTCCGGACCTGGCCGAGGACGTCCTGCGGATCAAAGAAGGCTTTCCGCCGGACCGTCGTCCGGGAGGAAGATCCGAGCTGGCAGTAGACGCAGTCCAGAGTGCATGTCTTGAAGGGGAGGATGTCCACCCCCAGAGAGAGACCGAGCCTCCTCGACGGCACGGGGCCGTAGACGTATGTCCGTTTCGGGGCCTTGCGCGCCATGATCGTCAGCACTTGTCCTTGTAAAGCTGGATGAAGGCCCGCAGGGAGCGGTCGTAGGTCTTCTCCACGGCGTCAGGGAACAGGCAGGCCGGCAGTTCTCTGTGGCTCCAGTGGTACTGGAGGCATTCGCAACAGAGACCTTTGCGGTCGCAGGGCTCCCAGGAACAGTTGCACCGCTTCGCGTTCTGCCGGACGTTGCATTCTTTCATAAAGGTATTATCCAATTTAAACAAGTCAGGGTCAAACCTGCAATCTTAACAAACTGGTTCTCTTCCATTTAGTGTGGGCTGGGTTCATAGCATGGACGGGACGGCTCTCGATGGCCGTGATATCAAGAGGAGGGCATAGGGAAGGGCTTTGCTCCCGGCTCCGATAAAGAATCGCCTGAGATTCGCGTCCTTCTCGGCTCCTCAGGCCCAAGACTCCAGGCTAATCTAATGAGCTGAAGGAAACCCATCCTCGGAGCCTTGGGCCGTCGGAGGCCTGCGGCTTCCCTCGTCGGACACTCGTCTCAGGCTGATCTCCGCATGGTCGCTGCAGCCCTTTCCTATGCCCTCCCATCACGGCCCTCCAAGGCCGTTTCGGCCTCATCCCATCTTACTGTTCAGCGACCCGCAATAAACGTAAGAGAACCTCAATATTATGATATTGCGGCGTCTGTGTTCTCTTGAGCAAGCTCAAACATCTTCAGGCGCAGGGTTCCCTCGAAGGCCGATCCGGGAAGGCTAAACCTTCAAGGTCCGCTCAGTCCATCCCGTCCAAGTCCCCAGCCCACACCAAATGTAAGAGAGTCAACAGACTTAACAGAATCGTTAAGTAAGTAAGATTGTAGGTTTGACCCCTGCTTTTCCCTAAGATATAATGCTTGACGCGAATTCAAGAAAAGCGAGGGACAAAGTGAGCGGATATACCGAAAAAGAAGCCAAAGCCGGGCTTTCGGAGAAGCTTCCGGAGATCGATACGTTTCCCAACCAATTCGCCGGCTACGAGATCAGGATCGAGGTCCCGGAGTTCACCTCGGTCTGCCCGAAGACCGGTCTGCCGGATTTCGGGACGCTGACCATTTTTTACGAGCCGAAAGCGCGCGTCCTGGAGCTGAAATCCTTGAAAGAATACTTCCTGGCCTACCGGAACCTGGGCATCTTCTATGAGAACGTCGTCAATCGCGTTCTCGAAGATGTCGTCAAAGCCTGCCGTCCCGTCCGGGCGGCCGTTACGGGCGAGTTTAATCCCAGGGGGGGGCTCAGGTCCATTATCGAAGCCTGTTACCCGCGTCCCGGGAAGAGGTCCCGGGCGGCGAGGGGATGAGTCTCCGGTCCCTTCTCTCCGCGCTTTTTCGCGTGGACCCGCCAAAATCGAATTGAGCCATGCTGAAGACCGAGAATAAGGCCGCGTTCGAGACGACCGACCTCTGGATGCTTCTGACGACCATGATCTGGGCCGTCAACCTGTCCCTGATCAAGTTTTCCTTGCGGGAGTTCACCCCGCACGGGTTCAATGGGATTCGGCTGGCCCTGTCCGCGGCGATCTTTATTGTCATCCTCGCCTTCCGCCGCGGCGGCTTTTCCCTCGGGAGGGGGGATTTCCTGAAGGTCGGAGTGCTGGGACTTCTCGGAACGACGATCTACCAGCTTCTCTTCATCCAGGGCATC
>JALHVH010000461.1 GCA_022867105.1 Candidatus Aminicenantota bacterium | reverse complement strand
TTTTTTGCCTCTATATGATAAGGACGTAAGAGGCTAGGTTGGATTCTCGCGACTAGGATTCTTCCTTCAGCGTCACCGTATAGCGCTTTTCGGTGTTGATGTAGGCCTTGAGCTCCCGTTTGATCCCGTCCACATAGATGAACTTGTACTGAAGCGCGCATTCTTCGAACTTGCCGAGCTGCGAAATCGAATATTCGGGCATGTTTGCACCCCCCTGGCGAGATTATAACCTATATTCGAGGCTGCTTCCTAAATCTGTATCCGTTGAGAATTCCGTCTTATTCCAGCCGTCTATTTTTATGCAATTGACAAGTTGCTCAAGTGGAGGTAATGTAAGAATCTAAGAATGTAAGGAGCCATCATGGAAATCATTGAAATGGCCACAATGACGTCCAAAGGACAGGTAACCGTCCCCGCCCCCATCCGCGATATACTCAACCTGAAAAAGGGTTCCACCGTGATCTTCAAGGTCACGGATAAGGGCATCCTTTTCATGCCGTGTGAAATCAAAGAGAAAGAAGCCTACGGCCAAGAGGAATGGGGGAAAATCGAACGCCTGGTCGCCGAACGCGGTAAGACCTACAAAACCGCGAGGGGGGCTCGCAGGCACCTGAAATCCCTGTGAGATATGAATTCAAACCCTCGTTCGACCGGTCAATCAAATCACTTCAACCCCGACAGAAAGATGAGGTTAAAGCGGCTTGTCTGACTTTCCTGGACGTATTAGAGGCGCGCACATCCGTGCCCACCGGGATCGGCTTAAAACGCCTTCAGGATGATTTCTGGGAGGTCCGGCAGGGTCTCCGCAACCGGATCTTATTCCGCTGGAGGCAAGATCTTATTGAGTTTGTGCTCGCCGGCGATCACGATTCAATCAAGGATTTTCTAAAGGATCGATGATAAATAGGATTCCCTTTTGTGGACATCTAAAAATCACTCCCCCTGTTCATGCTAAGCTCTCTTCAATCCCAGGCTTCCCTCTCGGATGAGCCCGAGATTGAAGAAAATCCATCGCCTCAGTCAGCTAATTTGGAGCTAGGGAATCAGATCGGACAATTTGTCCCTTTCAATCCTGATCTGGATTGGTTGATAGTAGACATTAAATATCGGACTTAATTTGTGAGCGATCAATTCAATGGCCATCCCATAATATTTCTCTCTTTTCAATCCCTTGAACTTCACGGAAATGAAATGGACAATCTCCTTGGCCTGTTCCCGAAAATGCGTTTCGAGCGGACCGGGGGGAACCAGGAAGAGCCCGGCGAAATTATTCGCCTGGGTTTCCAGGAGGGTATATTCATCCTCCGTTATGCTGTTGATATACCGATGATAAGAAGCAATGTCTTTGATCCCATATTGTCGATAGAAGGACTGATGAAGGACCATGTGTCCTAGTTCATGGGCAAGGGTAAACCGATACTGGGACTCCAAATTGATATATAGATATTCATCGACATAGATCTTCTTGAAATCGTTCGATATGAAGGCGTCGATCTCATAGCTCCTGTACAAAGACGGGATAGGGATGACGTTGATCTTGAGAATGACATCGACCAGCTTTTCGACATCAACCGGAATCTGTTCCTCCAAGCCGCAACTATCTCGATACTCCCCAACGATCTTTTTAATGTCCGGATACGAATGGAAGACCGGTTTCAACAAATTCGCGTTGCCTAGGTTCTTTTCAATTTCTCTATGAGATCATCGACCTGTTGTTTGGATATTTTTTTATTCCTGAACGTCCGAAAAATGAGGGGCAGACTTCTGACAAGCTCCTCGTTATCCATGAGTTCGCCGGGGATGATCCCTTTGCTGGCAGCGGCAAGATCGAAGAACTGGAACCAATCGTCCGTTCCCCTTCTGAGTCCGAGATTTGAGGCGTATTCTTCCAGCTTTTCTTTCGACTCGGGGGGAGGCAGCATTCCCCTTTCCAATTTGCTGATGTTACCTGGATCCAGCCCATGGGCCTTGCAGAATCCCCTCAGTGTGAGACCTTTTTGAATCCTTTTCTCCTTAAAGAAGTCCCCGAAAAGAGGCTTGGTTTTCATGTTAATCACCTCAACCGTTCCAAACGTTGTATTGAACATACAACACCCTGCCTCTTTTGTCAAGCCATAATAAGGACGCTGAAGAAAAGAGGATTTTCTCAAGCGGAGGATATCGGACTATGTGCGCGACTGGATGAAGTGCATTTTAATTGACATCCGCCAGATGGAGTGTTTGAATTGGGGCGGTTGATGATGTCAATGGGCATCCAATATTCACCCCCTTTGTTCATGCTAAGCTCTCTTCAGCCTAGGGCTCTCGGATGAGCCCGAGATTGAAGAAAATCCAAAGTCCCGTGAGTCACTAATGTCCTGAACCCATTCGGTGTCGTTGACATCTCTTTTTTCGCGGCCTTATAATAACCTCAACGGGCATGTTGATGTTTAAAAAAATCTTCCGACCGTCCCCTCGCCCGACTAAACACTCTGAATAAAGCGGAGACTTCTGTCTTTGGCAGAGAGTCTCCTTTTCATGAAGAAGGAGGACCGAATGGACGCCATGTTCCCTCGCCGCCGTCTGACGCGGATCTTCATCCTGGCCGGTCTCGTTCTCGGGGCCGTCTCTTCGCTTTCACCGGCCGTCGTCTATGATTTCATCCAGAAGGCCCCGGAGGCCCGCTGGGCTCGCACCCTCACGGCGCCGGGCGAGCTCCCCTGGAACGGTTCCGACGGCGACAGCCGGGGGTTCGCCCGTCACCTGGCCAACGTCCAACTCGAGAACGGTAACACTTTCGCCCTCGTCCTCGAGACGCACCCCGAATGGAAAAACGCCGGAATGATCTTCGGAACTTATTCAAGTGTCCAGATTCCTGCCAACGCTAAATTCACAGCGTTGGTCGGATTCCTGAAAGGCGCGACGGCCACCGACGGCGCGACCTTCGAGGTCCGCGTCTTCGACCAGACCACGGGTGCCATCCGGCTCATCGCGGCCAAGACCGCCCGCGCCGATGGCCTCCTCGACGAGCTTGCGGCCGACCTCGGCGCGTACGCGGGAAAAACGGTAACGTTCCGACTCCAGGTCGCGGCCGGCGAGACCGCCCATCAGGACTGGGCCGTCTGGGCCTCTGCCGCCATCACTCAGGATTTAGCCGTGAGCAGGCTGTCGAAGTCGGCCCTGGGATCGACAGCGGCCGCCAAGACCGTGGCCATGGCCCAGCCCCAGGGGGAAATGACGGTGAAACCCAAGCTGGAGCCGGCGATCTTCAACAAGGTCGCCATGAGGCCCATCTCCCTGACGCCCGCCGGATCCGCGCCTCCCAAACATGCCATCGAAGACGCCGGCCCCCTCGCTATCGAAGAGCCCCTGACCCTGCTTAATCGGGTCTATAAGGACAATGTCAAACCGAACACCTATTATTTTCTACCGCGCGAGATCAACCTCATCCGGGAGAAGGCGACCGGGGATTACCGCGTGAGCGCGGTCTGGACCCAGGACCAGAAGATCCGGACGACCTTGACGCTCCAGGCCAATATCGACCCGAGCGATGTCCAAGTCATGGAGGAGGCGCTCAAGGCGGCCAAAGGGACGTCGGCCGTCCTCAAATCCATGCCCTACGACGAGGCCAACATCATCGACATGAAGGGCTGGGAGGACTGGCAGATCGAAAATATCCGTATCCCGACGTTCGGGTCTCTCGAGACCGAACTCCCGATCAGCATCGGCATGACTCCGGAGACCTTGGCCCAGCTCAAGCCCCTTCTTGAGAAGGAAGGCCTGACCGCGGGCATGCGCATCAAGACCGGGGAAGTCGAACGCGAGATCCCCATCAAGGTGGGGCTCAAATATTTCACGGGCCGGATGTATTCGCCCCTCGAGGAGCTCGGCTTCTCCTACGACGAGCGGGCCTCGCTCCTGACCCTCCGTAACGTCCGCAACCTCTCCGATTTTCCCCTGAAGATCGCCAACGTCAGCCTGCGCTTCAAACTTCCCAACCGTGAAGAGGTCTATAAGAGCCTCAATTGTCAGCCGGAGATCGTGATCCCGCCGGGAGAATCCAGGGACGTCCAGGCCCAGCTCGTCCTCCGCGACCAGCTCCTGGCCGAGTACCGCAGGGTGTTCCCGACGGCGCCTCCGCCCCCCAAGAAGAAGAACCCGCTTCTCGAGACGGCCATGGGGCTCCTCAAGAACGAGCTCGACAAGAAGCTCGACAAGGACAAGGAGGCCGCCAAACCGGCCGAAAAGAGCATCACGGCCGACCCGAAGATGGACACCTTCTTCAAAACCTACGCCCGGAGCTTCTGGATGGAGGCCGCCCCCGACTTCGACTGCCAGACATGCCTGGACAAGATCTGGGGAAATATCGAGGTCGTCTCCTACATCGAGCGGATGAGGAAGGTCAACGTCGAGGCCCTGGTCAACGTTTTCGACCCGTCGGCCTACGAAACGCCCCTCGAGGTCGAGAAGCTCCACGTCGAGATCCGTTCTCCCTACCTCAGCGCCCAGGCCAAGGAGGGCCTGATGGCCGCCGTCGACCTCACGAAGGACAAGCTCAAGGACCTCGTGGTGGTCTACCTGCCGCTCGCGACCCAAGAACAGCTTTCGTTCGAATTCAAGATCAAGGCCGTTCTCAAAACGGGCGAATCGGCCGAGTCGGCCGACTGGGAAAAGGTCGTGGATTCCCTGGACCTGACGTTAGGGACCTTCCATGTCAAGAAGATCTTCCAGAAATAGCCATGGACGAAAAGGAGGAAAAAATGAAACGGACTCTGAAGTTTTGCCTGGTCCTCTGCCTGCTCGCGGCCGTCCTGCCTTTTGCCCTGCGGGCCGAGGTCCTGCTCGACGTCGAGCCGATCCAGGTCAAGAACGCCCTGCTCTTCCGCGACCACGCCGACGCCCACGGCTACCACTACATGCCGCTCGGGCCGCGGATCGCGGTCTGGCCCGACGGCATCCCGAAGTTCAGCTTCATCCAGTATGTCCGCTCCGGCAAGGACATCACCGGCGGCCTCCTCCATTTCCTGTGCACGTTCGGGCTGACCGCGGAAGAGCTTAACGCGGCCCGCAGGGAGCTCACCAAGGTGGACAAGAACGGCAAGATCCTCGGCCCGGTGATGTTCACCAAGGGCGATTTCCACATCATCTCCGCTTCGGCGGGGGAGGGCGGCGTTTTCGCCCGCAAGGTTTGCGGCACGGGCAAGGCCCCTCTTCTGGCCGGCTCGGAAGCGGCCGTGTCCATCGCCCTGACCGAAGAGGGCTCGACCCTGCTCATGAACTCCTTCAAACAGCCGACCTCGGACGTCTCCGTCCAGTTCATCCTGACCTACCAGGGCCTGACCCCCGCCTACCAGGCCAAGCTGACCGTCGACTGGGAGAAGGTCTACAACCACAAGGAGTTTAAGATGGACGCCGGCAACCTCTTCGTCAGCGTCCAGAACCAGAAGATCTACGCCGAGCTCAAGGAGCAGGGAGCCATCAAGCTCGAAGTCATCGGCGAGGATGCCAAGATGGACGAGCTCCTGGAGACGGCCTACAACACCATCACCAAGATGATGTTCGACGCCAAGCCCGTCAAGCCCGAAGACATCGGGAAGTCCCAGGCGTCGACGGGCGGCAAC
>JALHVH010000460.1 GCA_022867105.1 Candidatus Aminicenantota bacterium | reverse complement strand
GGCGTTCCTCGAAATGGCCGGAAGGTGCTACATCAACAAGGCGGATTACCCCAAGGCGATCGAATATCTGGAAAAGGCCAAGACCGGCTACAACGATCCGGAAAGGACCAAGTTCCTGGATGAATTGATCGCCATGCTGAAAACCCAGATCAAGAAATGACCCGGTCCGGCCCCGTCGATCCGCGGTTCTCCAGGATTCCGGTGTGGATTATACGTTTTAGGGACTTGACATTATTTTAAAGAAGTTATAATAATTCCCATTGGAAAATAATGAGAGCAGATCCATTCAACAATCGCTGATTTGGAGGTGGAATCGAGAGGATGCATTGATAACAGATCAGGCTTAAGGGTGTTTCTTCCGGGCCGCCCGGGGGAAGCAGGGTTGTTTTAATGAAGAACAGGAAACTCAGGAGGAATAAAATATGCAAAGAATAAAAAAAATCTTGTTTATGAGCTGGCTTCTCGTCCTTCTCATCGCTTTTGTCGGCGTGACCCGGATTCAGGCCCAGTCCATCCTAGAAGGGAAGATAACGGGAACGATCACCGATGACGAGGGCGAGCCGCTTCCCGGCGCGACCATGGAGTTGACGAGTCCCGAGTTGATGGTGAAACGCGCCACCTCCACATCGGCGAAGGGGACCTATGCTTTCCTCAATCTGCCGATCGGAAACTATAGGCTCACGGCCTCCTTATCCAGTTTCAAGACCGTCGTCCAGGAAAATATCGCCGTGACGGCGGGAAGCTCGGTGGGGATCAACCTGGCCCTGCCGATGGGGGCGATCGAGGAGACGGTGACCGTGATCGGCGCGTCGCCGGTGGTCGATGTCAAGACCTCATCCATCGACTCCAAGATCAACAGGGAAATGCTGGACAAACTGCCGACCAGCCGCGATTCGTTCTACGACCTGTCGCTCTCGACGCCGGGCATGTTCGACGTGGGCAAGAACGTCATGGGGAGTCCCACGGCGTACGGGGGGTCCACGCAGGAAAACATCTTTCTGGTGAACGGTGTCGACACGACCAATCCCCGCGGCGCGGCCTGGGGTTCCATGATCAACGTCAACTACAACAACGTCCAGGAGATCCGCATCATCTCTCTGGGCAGCAAGGCGGAATACGGCAATTTCTCGGGCGCGGCCATCGACGTCATCACCAAGTCCGGCACCAACGAACTGCGGGGCTCTCTGAGCCTCTACAGCCAGCTGGGCACCCCGAAGGCCGGACGTCCCGACGAAGGCAAGTTGGGCCGAGATTGGCTGTTTCTCGAGCCGGGAGACGATTATCGATCCTATCCTAAATCGAGTCTGGAACTCGACCTGACCGTGGGCGGCCCCTTCATTTCCAAGAAGCTGTGGTTCTTTGCGGCCGGCAACATCATGGACAAGCGAGACAAAGAACTCAATTGGGGCCCGATCAATAAGTTTATCGGCCGGTATGCCGATATCAAGATCACCGGCGCGCCCATGAAAAACCACTATGCCTGGGTGTCCTATCACTACGAGAACAACTTCTCGGGGGGCGGGACCGACGGTTCTTTGAATTGGGACCCCTCCATGGCCTACGACAACTATACCCAGAGCCAGTCCATCTCCTCTCAGTGGCAATGGTTCCCCAGCTCCGCCACCGGCCTTTCGCTGAAGTTCCTGGGTTTCTTGGTCAATAGTCGATCCGACCTGCCCGACACCGCTCCCGACCACCCCGGATACATCAATTGGTGGAAAGCCATTCCCTTCGACATGGGCGTCGGCGGCGCGTTCATGGGCTGGAACCACGAAAAGACCAGCCGCACAACCATCCAGGCCGACGTGTCACACTATACCGAGAACTTCCTGGGCGAGCATGACATCAAGTTCGGCGTGCAATACACCCGCGGCCGCCTCAAAGGCACCGGGGGGGATTTCTTCGGGAAAAACCTTACGAATCCGGAGACCGGAGAAGACCTTGGCTTTTTCGGATATTACAATACCGCCTACCCGTACCGCTGGACCTATGTGCAACAGTACATGGAAAGCTGGTACGGCGACACGGGCCTGATTATGTATGTCGACCGGGGTTACTCAAAGCCCCGTCTCACGGTCCGCCAGGCCGACGCCCTCGGCTTCTTTTTCGATGATCAGTGGACCCTGGGAAAACGGCTGACCTTCAACCTGGGCCTGCGCTACGACATGATGACCGCCAAATTCGGCCCGGGAGCCATGTACGAGCAGCCGGCGACTCCCCAAGGCTTCCGCGATCCCCTCAAGTTCGTCCGCGACCGCATCGGTTCGGACAACCTTTTCGACTTCAAGAACTGGTCCCCGCGCGTCGGCCTGACCTACCAATTGACCAATGACCAGAAGACCGCCCTGCGCGCCAGTTTCGGACGGTATTACACTCCGCTCGGTGTCGAAAGCTTCGGGTCCGGCGGCCCTGATCAAGATCGAAGCTATGGCGAAACACTATTCTATTTTATCCCCTTCGAGGGGCTTGACCAGAACGGCGACGGCGTCCTTTTCGGTGACGACATCGCCGAAGCCACGCGGAGGATAGCGGGATTGGATCCCATAAACAGCGGTGATTTCACCAACGTCTTCCGGAGCCGCGATCCTTCCTGGGGCCTGAAGATCCACCCCGGCATGAAAAACCAGTATACCGACCAGTACACGATCAGCCTGGAGCGCGAGATCTTCAAGGATTTCTCCATTGCGCTCACCTATATCCACCGCAACACCAAGAATATGATCGTCCAATGGCCCCTGAATCAAGTGACCCAGGAGCCCTGGGAGTACGAGCGCAAGACCCAGACCATAAACGGCCAGGAAGTATTGCTCTACAGCATCGTCCTGAAGGATTACGACGGCAACGGCGTCATCGACGGTGACGATATCCAGTGGATGGGAGACAACTCGGACTTTGAGTGGCGCAATATGCCCGACATGGACGGCAAGAAAGCCCAGCGCCTCTTCCAAGGCCTGCAGATGACATTCACGAAGCGCTACTCCGACCGCTGGCAGTTGATGGGCTCCCTGCTCTATAACCACTCCTCCGGCATGGCGGGCCGCAACAAGCGCCAGGACCAGGACTACAACATGGAAGGCATGAACATCTGGAGCGACGCCTGGCTGGCCGGGATGAACCAGACCGTCAACAACATGGAAGGTCCCCTGCCCTTTACCCCGCGCTTTGAATTCAAGGTCGGGGGCAACTACACCATCCCCAAGATCGAGGTCGACCTGGGCCTCCGGTTCCGCTTCCACACCGGCCGGCCGGTCTGGGTCCTGGCGGATGTCCGGCCGCTCGACCAGTGGAACTTTGCGGATGCCACGGACGAACAGAAAGCCCATTGGGTGATCCTCGAATCCAGTGGGGGGATGGCGGGCCAGATGGTGGCCCAGGACCCCACCAAACCGCTTTACCTGCCCGTCCAGAAGATCCTTGACCTGCGCCTTGAAAAAGCCTTCAATCTCGGCAGGGGCAAACTGCACATCATGCTCGACGGCTTCAACGTCTTGAATACCAAAGATGTGACCAACGCCATGTGCAAGAGAGTGGAATTCGCGGGCGTTCTGGCCAGGAACGTCGGCCGTGTCGTGGGCTTGGTTTCGCCCCGATACTTCCGGTTGGGAATCATGTACGCGTTCTAGGCGAAGATACACCGAAAAAGGGAGAGTGCCGGGCACTCTCCCTTTTTTTGTTCTCTTGCGTTCGGTGAACGACGATTCCGCTCTTGACAAAATTTTGAATTAGATATATTAGTTTCCGTGGGAAAGAAGTCGGCGCATGTCAATTCAACGAGCATGGATTGGGAGGTGGAATCGAGGGGAAGCATTGATATCGGATCAGGCTAAGGGGGGTTTCTGCCGGGACGCCCGGGAGAAACAGGGTTGTTTTAAGGAAGAACAGGAAAATCAGGAGGAACATAACATGCTAAGAACGAAACGATTCCTGTTTATGAGCTGGCTTCTCATGGCCCTTGTCGGCGTGACGATGGTCCAGGCCCAGTCCATTTCCAGAGGGAAATTGACCGGCGCGATCGTGGACGAAACAGGCGAACCGCTCCCGGGGGTGTCCGTCGAGGTCTCGAGCGCTTCCCTGATCTCGGGCAAGCGCTCCGTCCTGACGACGGCGAAGGGAACATATGTTTTCCTTGACCTGCCGGTGGGAAAGTATAAGATCACGGCCTCCATGCCCAATTTCAAGACCGTGGTCCAGGAGAACATCTCCATTTCGATCGGCCAATCTTTGAACGTCGACCTGACCATGCCGCTGGGCGCCATTGAAGAAACGGTGACGGTCACCGCCGCGAGCCCCATCATCGACGCCAAGACCTCGTCGGTCGACTCCAAGCTCGATCGGCAGATGCTCGACAAGCTGCCGACCAGCCGTGATGCGTTCTATGACCTGTCCCTGACGACGCCGGGGATGTTCGACGTAGGGAGCTCGGGATCATGGCTGCCGAGCCCGACGGCTTATGGCGGCTCCAGCATGGAGAACGTATTTCTGGTGAACGGGGTCAACACCACGAATCCTCGCGGCGCGGCCTTCGGGTCCCTGGTCAACGTCAATTACAATGCCGTTGAGGAAGTCAGGGTCATCGCCCTCGGCTCCAAGGCGGAATACGGTAGCTTCTCAGGAGCGGCGATCGATGTTCTGACCAAGTCCGGGAGCAATGCCTTCCACGGCAATGCGGCTTACTATACGCAGCTCAGAGGGGAGTTTTTCAAGAGCAACCAGCCCCCGGACGGTTTCATCGAGGGCAGCGATTGGCTTTTCACCAAGCCGGGGGACGTGCTCTTCGGCACGACGAAAAAAGACTGGGAAGGAAACTTTACCTTGGGCGGGCCGATCATCAAGGACAAGATCTGGTTCTTCGGCGCTTTCGACTACATGCGCGCGGATTCGCTGGGCGTGAATTGGAGCTTGCTCAATCAATCCTGGGGCCGCTACGCGGACCTCAAGATCTCCGGCGAGCCTTTCAGGGACAACAGGGCCTGGGTGTCCTATCATTATGAGAACAACAAAGGGACCGGCTGGAGCTGGGGCTCAGAGCCGGAATGGGACACCTCGATGACCTACGGCGTGGGCAGCATCAATCACACGCTTTCCGCCCAATGGCAGTGGCTGCCCACGGGCAACATGATCTTCACGGCAAAATACCTGGGGTTCTGGACGGACGACCAGCCGTTTGTTCCGGACGATGCCCCCGATCATCCCGGTTACATCAACTGGTGGAAGTGGAATACCCAATACGGTATCGCCGGCGCTTTCCCCTATGTCGAGGCCCAGAAGTCCAGCCGTCAGACCTTCCAGGCGGACATGTCGTATTACACTGAGGATTTCCTGGGGGAGCATGACATCAAGTTCGGTGTCCAATACACAAAGGGCCGGGGCAACTGGATGGGCGGTTATTTCCAGAACTATGCGAATTTTACTTATCCTTTAGGAGGCTGGTGGGGATATGTCTCCGGGAAGGGATATTATATCCCCTATCTCAAGACCCAGACTTGGTACTACGGCAATGCCATCCAAGACGGTCTTCTTTTTTACAATAACCGTGTCGAGCTCAATCCTTTCTTGACCGTGCGGACGGCGGACTCTATGGGATTTTTTATCGATGACCAATGGTCGCCCACCAAACGTTTAACCTTCAACCTCGGTCTCCGTTACGACCGGATGACGACGAAGTACGGCAAGGGCAAGGTTTATGAATTTGTCACCAAGCCCTCTGAGATCAACGGTCCGCCTCCTGTCCTCCGCGACCGAGCCGAATCCGCCAACATCTTCGATTTCAAGACCTTATCTCCGCGCCTCGGGGCCACTTACCAGTTGACCGGGGACGGGAAGACCGTCGTTCGGGCGAGTTACGGCCGCTTTTACATGCCGCTCGCCGTGGAGTTCCTCAGGAGGTTCGGCCCGGATATGCCACTCACGAACTTAGCCTATCAGATTTTCATGATACCCTGGGATATCGCCGACGCGAACCACGATAACTATATAGACATATACGGCGTGAACGGCATTAACGAGCTGCAAGAGGCTGTCAGAAATATTTATGGCACGCCTCCCATTTACGAGAGGACGAGTCAGGACGATGGGTCCTGGACACTCAACGTCGCTGACAATGTCAAGGACATGCAAACGGACCAATTCTCGGTGAACCTGGAGCGCGAACTCATCAAGGATTTCTCCGTTGGCGCCACGTATATTTACAAGCATTCGGCCAACTTGTTCGTCAATGTTCCCATTAACGAAGTCACGGGGGAGGAGTGGGAGTATGAGAGGATTCCCTTCGTGACAGAATCGGGACAGACGGTCCAGCTCTATAGCGTCGTCTTGAAGGACTACAACGGTGACGGCGCCGTCACGGACTCCGATGTCGCTTGGATCAATACCAACGGCACTTTTCGCGTGCAGAACATGGCGACATACGACGGCAAGAAGCCACAACGGACCTATCAGGCCCTGCAATTTGTCTTCAACAAGAAATATTCCAATCGCTGGCAGGGAACGGCTTCCCTGGTCTTTTCCACGTCCAACGGCACGGCCCAACGGACGATGCGGCAAAACGACAACATGATGGGCCCGATGATCACGGACGACACCTGGATGGGCAATTTGAACTACACCATCAACAACATGGACGGTCCGCTTCCGTTCGTTCCCAAGTTCGAGTTTAAGGTTTCCGGATCCTACACGGTCCCCGTCATCGATTTGGACTTGGGAGCCCGCTTCCGGATGCACACAGGCCGTCCCATCTGGAAACTGGAGTCCTATCCCGTCCACACCCAGTGGGGTGGTCCTGCGGGTTCGATTATTACTCCCGGCGGCCTTAATCGGATCGTCTCAGACAAAGACCCCGTATACTTGCCGGCACTCAGCATTCTTGACTTAAGGGTTGAGAAAGCGTTCAAGATCAGCAAATACGGCGCGCTTCATGTCGTTCTCGATGTCTTCAACGTTTTCAACACGGCCAACGTGACCAATTCCGAATATTCCGGGCAGTGGGGCCGGATCACGGGGATCACAGCCGCGCGCACATTCAGATTGAACTTTATGTTCCAGTTCTAAGCCGTTCCACGAGTTCAAAAGCCTGGAGGGCGCCGCCCTCCAGGCTTTTTTTATGGGCGATGGTTTGCTTTGCATGAAAAGAAAGAATCCTGTCGGCGATTTTGGATGACCCTGGTTTTGTTGAAGAAACCCGGGAAATGGTCTAAAGTAGTCGTCTGAGGTCGAACATGAAGATAAGATTCATTGCCGTGGTCGTCCTATGTTCCTTCCTGGTCCCGCTCTATGGTCAGGGCAAAGCCGTGATCGGCCTTCCCGAGCGATTCAAGAAATGGCTCGACGAAGAGGTCGTCTATATCATCACGCCCAAGGAAAGGGAAGTCTTTCTCAAGCTCCAGACCGAAAAGGAGAGAGAGATCTTCATCGAGGCCTTCTGGAAGCAGAGGGACCCGACGCCCGGGACCCCGGTCAACGAGTTCCGGGAGGAACACTACAGGCGCATCCAGTATGCGAACAAGATCTACGGCAGGAGCACGCCGCTTCCCGGCTGGAGGACCGACAGGGGGAGGATCTACATCATCCTGGGCGAACCCAAGAGCATCGAGCAATACAGCAACGTTCAGAACGTCTTCCCCGCCGAGATCTGGTTCTACCAGCCGGACACGGCTACGGGGCTTCCCCCCGCCTTCAACGTCGTCTTCTTCAAGGAGAACGGGATCGGCGACTACATCCTTTATTCCCCCACCCAGCACGGACCCAAGGCTCTCATCGCCGATGTCATGGGGGATTACGCGGGCGATCGGACGGCTTATGACGATCGGACGGCTTATGAGGAGCTCAGAAAGCTCGAACCCAACCTGGCCCGCCAGACGCTCAGCCTCATCCCCGGGGAGAGGGTGAATCCCGGGAGCTTGTCCCTGGCCTCGAACACTCTGATCAGCAACATCTATGCCCTGCCCCGGAAGATGGTCAAGGATTCCTACGCCGATGCCATCCTTAAATACAAGGACTTCGTCGATGTCGAGTACACGGCCAACTACATCGATAGCGACGGCCAGGTCTGGGTCGCCTGCGATCCATCGGGCTTCTTCGAGGTCCACTATTCGATCGAGCCCGGAAAGATCTCCGTCGAAGAAGCGGGAGACCGGTATGCGGTCCGTTTTGAGCTTACCGGCCGCGTCACGGACCCGGAGGGGAAGACGGTCCTCCAGTTCGATAAAGCGTTCCCGTTCTCTTTCGACAAGAACGAGGTCCGGGGGAAGGGGCCCTCGGCCAGGACGTTCTCCCTCCAGGACGTGTTCCCTCTCATCGCCGGCCGCTACGCGTTCGACCTGCTCCTCAAGAACACGGCCTCCCGGGAGTTCTCGAGCTTTGCGGCGAAAATCGTCATTCCCGGAGATCTTTCGGCGCCGGCGTTGGGCCCCCTCGAGCTGGCTTACGGGATGGAGCGGACCTCTCCGGCGGGAGAAAGGGGCCCCTTCGCGCTCGGAGGTTCCCAGATCCTTTCTTCGTCCAGGAAGACTTTCGCTTCCCAGGACACCCTTCATATCATCTTCCAGGTCCTCGGCCTGACGGAGGCACTCCGGACCGGCGGCCGGGCCAGGTTCTTATTCTTCAAGGAGGACAAGGAATTCACGTCTTCCGAGAAACGGCTTGGCGAATATTCTCCCGGGGCCTTTTTCGCGGAGGAACAGCCTCTTAAGACCTTCGCGCCCGGCTATTATAAGGTTAAGGTCTCGCTCCTGGACGCGGCCGGAAAAGAACTGGACTCGAAGTCCGGGGACTTCGAACTCTCCGCGCTTCCTTCCGTCCCCAGGCCCATGATCGTCGCCAATGTTACGAAAAGCTTCGAGCGGGCGGATTATCTTTACGCGACGGGCCTGGAGCTCATGAACGCGGGTTCGTTCAAGGAAGCCGCAGAGAGGCTGGCCGAAGCCTGGAGCTTGAAACCGGAAAGGTCCGAGAT
>JALHVH010000459.1 GCA_022867105.1 Candidatus Aminicenantota bacterium | reverse complement strand
ACTGGGGGTGTTCTATTGGAAATACGTCCCCCTCGTCGCGGGCTTTCAGATAGCGTTCATCTTTCCGCTTCTTCTCATGACGATCTGGACCGCGATCGACGTCGAAAGAGGACTGTTGGCTTTCATTTTTCTATTCCCGTTAATCAACAACCTGCCTTATTTCTTCAAACTCTACGAGCCGCTTCCCATGGCGCCGTCCGCGCTCGTTTTGTTCCTCTTCTTTTTCCTGGGTTGGCTCTTCCATCGGACGCTCGGCAAGGACGAGCCGGGACCCCATGAACCCACCTTCACGCCGGTCCGTCTCTTGGCCGCGCTCGTCGCAATATCCGCCCTGATCACCTTGTGGCGCTACACGAATTTCGTTCCGTTCTGGCGTCCGCGCATCTATGAGCTCATCACCAACGCGTTCGGGACGAGCGCCGGCGGTGCGATCATGAGCGTTGTCTTCTATAGTCTGACCTACCTCACGGGGATCGCTTTTTTCCTGATCCTCGTTCGGTTCGTTCGCTCGGAGGCATTTATTCGAAAGGCAATCACCGCCCTGGGCGCGAGCGCCCTCCTTTCTCTCGGCTTCGGGCTGATCCAGCATTTTAAGTTGCCCCAGCTCGGCAATAACCCCATCAGCATCGCAGCCGGGCTGGTCAACGCGACCTTCAAGGACGCTATGTCCTTCGGCGCTTTTATCTCGATGAGCGTCCCCTTTTTCCTCGGGGCCCTTCTGTTGACAAAAGGTGTCTTGCGACTGGTCCTCGCTCTTACGTTGATCCCGTCCGGATATCTAATCTTCTATGCCGGATCGAAAAGCGCCTTGTTGTCCCTGATCACGGCAATCGTCGCCCTGGGCTTCTTCGCGCTGGCCTCTGTCTTCAGGCATCGCACGGGGCCGGCAAAAAAAGTTGTTCCGATCGTCCTGGCCGTCGGCCTCTTGGCCGGCGCATCGGTCTTTCTCATTATCACGAAAAAGATTTCAATCGGGTCTCTTCGGAAACCAGCGACTCTCATCCGGATGGACAATTTTCGTCCCATGCTGCTCTTCCGAACTGAGAAAGTGTGGCCCATCGCCCTGCGGATGATAGGAACTTATCCTTTGACGGGAACCGGCGTTGGGTCGTTCATCATCGAATCGTCGAACGACGCGAAAGCCCACAAGATGGATATCGGAGTCCCTGAGTCGGCGGAGAACATCTTCCTCCAGATCGGATCCGAAATGGGGGTGCCGGGTATTCTTCTCTTCCTCTGGATCCTCTTTGAAATCCTTCTCCGCGCGGTAAATACTTATCGCGGGGCGCCGGAATCCCGTTTCGCCCGGATTCTCATCCCAGTCTCGCTGGCCGGTCTTTTAGCCTTTCTTCTCAACTCCCAGGTCCACTCTTACATCGGGAGTTATGAGATCCAATACGCTTTCTGGTTCCTCGCGGCGATGGCCTTTGTCGTTCCCGTCAGCTGTCCACGATCCGGCGAAAGCCCCACGTCCGATCGCCGCCATTGGCTCGCGATCGCCACGTTGATCGTCATCGCAGGCGGGCCTCTTCTCTGGAGATCGACTCATGTCCTCTCCCTTGCCGAGCGAACCCGGCGTTTCCGCCTCCAGCAGGAGTTCGGCCTCGGGCTTGCGGAAAAAACACAGGACGGGATAGACTTCCGGTGGAGCGGCCGGTCGGCGGGCCTGACGCTTATAATCGAGAACCCGACGATCGTCGTCCCCTTGCTCGCATCTCATCCGGATATCCGAAAGCGTCCGGTTCGGGTAAGAATTTACATCACGACCGACCTCAGGACGAAGCCGAAGTTGGTGAAGGAGCTCAAGCTCTCCGAAAACCGGTGGGAAAAAGTTAATCTCGAGGTGCTTGCCTATGTCGCCAAGCAAGTGCTCCTCATATTCGAAACAGACCGGACATGGAATCCGCATAAGGCCGGGGTGTCCCCCGACCCCCGCAACCTCGGCTTGGCCATAGGCAAAATCGACCCCGGCGCCTGATGTCCAAAAGCAAAGGGCCCCCCCGGGCCGAAGAGACAAGGAGGATGCCGGGAGGGTGGCGTAAGGGCAAAATACCCGGCTGAGATGTTAGCGGAAATTAGCCTTCTAAGTGGTTCGAAAAATGGGGGTCATGACCAATTAGTATTTCCTAAAATCGCATATTGAATCTGTTTTCCATGTGGTCGCTGGTTGTACAGGATGCAGTCGCGGGCTTTAGCCTGAGCAAGAAAGACGCAGGTTGAAACCTGCGGCAACATTAAGAAAGGCCCCGCCGCTCACCAGAATTTGGCCAGCCCAAACAGGAACCCGGCGCCCCAGCACATATGCATAACGCCCCAAGCTGCGGCGACGGTCAGCCTCGTCTTGAGGGTGATCGGTCCTTCATCCCCGTCGGACGCACACGCCCCTTCGCTTGTCTTTGCCGATGCCCCCGATGCGGCGCTCATCCGTGCTTGCGCTCCGTCGCACGCCGCCTCTCTTGCGTTCGTCCGTGTAGGCACCTCCACCCGCTCCGGAGTCTGCTCGCCTTTCTGCATTCCCACGCCCGCCCCCGCGCCGGCGCGTGCCGACCCGTTAAGGCGCAAGCAAAAGCTTGCGGCTACATCTGGAAGCGTGCCGGCCGTTGAAGTCGCCGGCTCCGCCTCCCGTGCCCGCTTTCTCTCCCCCCGGTCCAGCGTCAGGAACGCCGCAACCATCAATCCCAGCGCGTAAGCCGCCGGCACAATCAGGTGCGCAGGCTTCCCCGCGACCGCCCTCACCACCGCGTAAGCGATCGCCAGCAGCAGCATCGGCGCCGCGGCCTGCCGCCAATCTGTCAGCATCTTATGCCGGATCGTGGTGCGCGCCCGTCCCCGCCCGTATCGAAAATACTGGTTTGCCAGCTCCTTGAACGTCTTCTTGGGAAAATACGTGATCTTGATATCGCTATCCAGATAAATTTTCTTTCCCGCGCAGAGAATCCTGACATTGAGCTCCGAGTCTTCGTTGGCCCGGGCCTTGATGTCATATCCCCCGATCTCGTCCAAGATCGCCTTCCGGAACGTCCCGAAGACCACACCCTCAGCCTCTCCCTTGAACTCCGTCCTCCGGAAGGCCGCATCCCCGATCCCCAAAGGGTGCCGCATCGCGAGGGCGATGGCCGCCTGTGTCCGGCCGCCCTCCCCCCGGGGGACCATCACGCCCCCCGCGTTGGCCGCCCCCGTGTCCGCGAGGAGCTCGACGCACCGCCTTACATACCCGGGCGGAAAGAGGCAATGGGCATCGGCCCGGACGATGATCTTGCCGGCGGCCTGGGCGATCCCCAGATTCATCCCGCACGAAGCGGTCCTGTCGCGATTATCCAGAAGTCGGATGACCGCCTTCCTCTTTCCCGCCGTTACCGGATTCCATTCCCGCGTCACATCGCGCACCCAGCTGTCCTTCGCCTGTAAAAGCCACACGACCTCGTCTTCCGGCCTGTTCTGCGCGCCCGCCGTCTGCCCGACATCCACGCAAAGATTCCCCCTTTCCGACGTCTCCGGCGGATTCCTGATTAGCCCCTCGACGACCTGCTTCGTCCGGTCCGTGCTCCCCCCGTCGACGACCAGCACCTCGCAGTTCCGGATGGCCCAATCATCCAAGAGACTCCTTAACGCCTTCCCGACGTAGGCCTCCTCGTTAAGGCCCGGCATCACGATCGTCACGAGGGGTTTCTTTTCGATCATGAGAATAAAGGGGGTCAGGTCTCAAGTCCCGCTTGATCAGCGCTCCGCGTGCCTCATCTCATCGGCCGTGAGATCGAATTCCAGTATCCCTTTCATGGATATAATCCGCCTGATCTCTCTCGCTTTACACGTGCTCGGTTAATTAACAATAATGCTAATTTATTATGAATCGCCCCTATTCCACGAATTCGCCGGTGTCGACCCATTCCTTCTTGAGGATCGACCAGAAGTCCTCGGCCAGCCCGCGCTCAACGTACTCGTAAGGCAGCCAGCCATAGCCCGCTTCCCCCCAGCCCTCGCCCCAGGAGTTCCGGATGAGGAAGGCGCCCTCGGTCGCCGGCCCCGCTGCCTTCAGGGCTGCCCGCGTGAGCTTCTCTTTCCCCGTTCCCCGCGCACCCGCAGCGCCTGCACCTCCTCCCGCGCCCTTACCGCCGTCCCCCCTATTCTCGATCTTCATCTTGTCGTCGTACCCGACCGCGACGATGGCGTGCCCGCCCTCGATCCTCTCTCTCGGCCCAGGGAAGGGGATTCGGCCCGTCTTTCCCGCCTGTTCGATGGAGCTGTAGACCGTGAATCCGAACATCGAAGGGTGCCCGGCGGCCAGCGCTCCCTTCACCCTCTCCAAGACCTCGGCGGGCTTACTCCCCGGGGGGTCATGCCGGTAATACTTGATGGCCTGATAGTTCTGGGCGAAGGCATAGCAAAAGGCCGGCGGTTCCCGGTCGAATCCGTCCTGGCTGTCGGTATAGGGCCAGTGGTCCTCGGGCGGGACGCCGAAGAGGACCATCGCGCCCATGGTCGTCCGGAGGAAGGCCCCCGTGTCGCCCTTCATCTTCATCAGGTTCCGGGTGACCTTATAGAGGAAAAGGCGTGAGGCCTCGACGTGCTTCCCGAAGGCCCGCCGCTCGTAATACTCGATGACCCCGGCCCCGGCGTTGGCCGTGCATGAGCCGAGCATCCCCTGGTCCTCGACGGCCGAGCACCATTCGCGGAGATCGACCTTGCCGGGGAGCGAAGCGCGTGGCCTTCGCGCTCTTCCCGCGCTGCCTGCTCCTCGCGTAACCTCCCCGCCGCCCACCCGCCCGGCCAAAATCTCCCGCACCTCCACCGTCTCCTTCGTGTAATCCCTGATGTCCGGATAGTCCGGGATCCACCCCATGCCTCGTTTGAGTCCGTTCACGTTCGTTTGCCCTCCTTACGCCGTCCACCTGAACTGCAGCCGCAGGCTTTAGCCTGCGCTTCTGATTTCTGTCCGCGTATCACGACCCCCAATTTATGACCTGAAATAAACGTAGTTCATGACAAAAAAAGAGGCAGCGACCTCGTCGTCCCTGCCTCCTGCCCTTCCGGGCTTGCACTGCGCTTACCGCCCGCCGCCGCGCCAATCTCCCTGGTAGCCGATGCCCATTTCCTGGAAATGGCGGATGATCTCCGCGTCCTCGCCTTTATCCGCGAGCGTGACCAGCTCTTCGAGCCTCTTCTCCAGATCGCTGTTCACGTACTCTACCGGCGGAGCGACAAAGATCTTCTCAAACTGCGTGATCCTGTTCCGTTCCTTGTCGATCATGATCTCTTCGTAAAGTTTCTCCCCCGGTCGTAACCCCGTATACTCAATCTCGATATCGTCATCCTTGAGCCCGGAGAGCCTGATGAGATCCCTTGCCAGGTCGCTGATCTTCACCATCTTCCCCATGTCGAGGACGAAGATCTCGCCTTTGGTCCCGATCGATCCAGCCTGGACAATGAGGGACACCGCCTCCGCGATCGACATGAAGAACCGTTCGATGTCCGGGTGGGTCACCGTCACCGGCCCTCCCCGGGCGATCTGCTTCTGGAAAAGCGGCACGACACTTCCCCGGCTTCCCAGGACGTTCCCGAACCTTACGCACGCAAACTTCGTCCCGCTCTTAGACGCGATGTCCTGGATGATGATCTCGCCCACCTTCTTGGTGGCCCCCATGACGCTCGTCGGGTTCACGGCCTTGTCCGAGGAAATGAAGATGAAGCTTTCTACCCCATACCGGTCGGCTAGCTTCGCCACGTTCAACGTTCCCTGCACGTTATTGAGAATCGCCTCACTGACGTTGAATTCCATGAGCGGGACGTGTTTATGGGCCGCCGCGTGGAAAATGACCTCCGGCCTGAAATTTGCGAGGATTGT
>JALHVH010000064.1 GCA_022867105.1 Candidatus Aminicenantota bacterium | reverse complement strand
GCGTCCGGAAACTGAACGATTTTGCGTTCAGCGAGCTTTCCATGCTCTTCCTGGCCGCATCTTCAAAAGGCCTGTTCTCCCGGGGGAGCGTGAACCGGACCTCGAAGGTATCCAGGTCTCGGTCCTTAATCTCCTCGGCCAACTTCCTCAGCCGGCCGTCGAAGTAGGCTTCGGCGCTCCCTTTCTCGCCGTCGAGAAATCTCTCGAAGTCCTCGGGAACGTCCTTGAGCTGGGGCCGTCCGGCCGCGTAATCATCGAAGTAGGGGAACGATTCCGTAAGGTAGGCGAGGGTCTTTTCCAGGCCGGGGGTGTCCGGCGAGTGGACCACCAAGGCGCCGGACTTGTTGAACGCGTTGGGCACGACCTGGACGAGACCCCAGGCGTTCTCGAGCGCGGGGATTTTGAGCTTACCCGTTTTTATGAGGTCCAGGGAGAGTCCGTTCGGTCCTACAAGGATGGGCGCGACAAGCCCCTTCCCCTGCTGCTCGATCTCCGAATCCAGGTAGACAATGGGGAATGACGCCCCGGCCGAAGGCAAAACGAGCTTCGAGGCCAGTCCCGCCACTCCTTTGCAGTTCAGGCCCTCAGAGATGATGACCGACGTTTCGAGGCCGTCGAGGATCCCGTCCCCGTCACGGTCGGCGTAAAGCCCCCGGGTGGAAAAGAGGTTCAGCAGATCGAAATCCCGGCCCTCCCCGTCGACCCAGGTCATTTCCTTGAAGGGCGGGGTGAGGAGCCTCTTGGACGATCCCAGCCTGGGAAGGACCAGTTTGAGGTTTTTCTTGCCATATCGGAGCTCAAAGGTGATCTGGGCGCAGCCGGGATAGGAGAGAACGGCGGACCGCAGGCCTTTCGGGCGCTGGCGTTTGAGAAGGTCCAGGGCCTTGTGCGCCTTTTTCTGGTCGTCCTCGTCGGCGAAGTAGATCTCCACGACGAGGTTCTTGATCTCGCCCGAAGTGAACGAGAGGTTCTTCAAGGCGCCGCGGGCGGACCCGGCGGGTGGAAATTCATAGAGGGCCTCCCGGACGATGGTCTTTTGAAGGAGGACCTCTTCCTGCACCAGGAACTTGGTGAGGTCGTTCTCGAGGGATAGATAGGTGGCGCCGGTATCGCGTCCCCATATCTCCCAAAAATAAGGCCAGCGGAGGAAAAAGGCGCGCCCCGTCCGGAGAAGGCCCTCATCCGAACCGGCGACGCAGGCGATCCCCCGCTGGTTCTTATGAGAGAAGACGAAAACGAGGCCTTTGTCGGGCCCGAGCTGGACGACGTCGATCCTCCGGTCTTTGACGATGTCCCTGGCCCAGCGCAGGTTGGAACCGATGAGGATGGGATTGGGCAGGCCTTCCCAGCTCTTCACCTCGGATTCACGGCGGACCAGGGCGAAGTCCTGGGCCAGACTCTCCAGGTTGGCGCGGGCGGCAATGTCCGAAGCGACGGCCAGCTCGCAGGCCGTCGGGCTGTCCGGGATAATGATGGACAGGAAGATCCTCTCTCCGTGCCCGTCGCCGTCGAGGTCCTGGATCGTCTTCCCCAGGGAATAGAGCTGGGAGAGGCTGGAGAGCTCAGCTTCCCCGGCATGGACGGACAGCAAGAACAGGATGGCGAGGACCAAGCCCTTTTTCATCTTTGGTTCTCCTTGTGATCGAAATATGATTCTATCATAAAAATAAAAAGCAAGGGTCAAACCCACAGAATTGTCGATGGGATTCTTTCTTCTCAAGCGATGGCCCAGACTTCTGATGATACCCGGAATTCCGACTCACGTCCTATCGGCAATTCTGTAGGTTTGACCCCTACTTGCCATACTTGCAAACACCCATCAATTTCGATATCATCGCCGAGGAACGCTATCGGAGAACGAAGAAGGCCGGATGAGAAGCTTGATCCTGCTCGCCATGCACGGCGCCCCTCCTTTGGACTATCCGAAGCAGGAACTGGCGGAATTCTTGGGCCTTCGCGCGCGTATCGCCCACGCCTTCGGGGCGGAGCCGGCCGCCCTCGTCCATCGTTATCAGGAGCTTGAGGAGAGGATCCGCCGCTGGCCCCGTTCGGCCCGAAACGACCCGTTCTTCGCCGGTTCCCAGGAGCTTGCGGTCCAGCTGCGACGGGCGAGCGGCCGAAAGGTCATTCTCGGGTTCAACGAATTCTGTTCCCCGAGCTTGGACGAAGCCCTGGACCAGGCGGCCGGGCAGGGGGCCGAGAAGATCATCGTGGTCACTCCCATGATGACCCGGGGGGGAGAGCACTCCGAGCAGGACATACCCGAGGCCTTGGACAGGGCCAGGAAGCGGCATCCTCATGAAAAAATCATCTATGTCTGGCCTTTTCGCGCTCAAAACATCGCCGAATTCCTGAATTCCCAGATCTTGAAGCACATTTAGCCCCTATTGAGAGCATTTAGCCCTATTATTCATCAGAAAAATGATGAAAAAAGGCATCTTTCCGGCCTTTTTCGTGTCATTTCCCGAATAATGGATTTCTTGAAATCTCCGAGCTCAGGCGGGCTGCGTTCCAGGGCGACGCGATCCGCCCCGGCCGGGCCGACGGAAGGCGCGCCCTGAGCCTGGAATTCCTTCTCTTACGAAATGAAATTCCGCCTTTATGATGATATGAATTGAGGGAAATACGGAAAAAGTGCTAAAATTAATCAATATGGCTTTCCTGAAAAATCGGGCGATCTGGATGCTTCTCCTGGCGGCGGTCCTGGGCGGAGCTTCCTGCCGGATCTTCAAACCCGGGACCATGGCTTATCCCACTGGGTTGAGCTTCCCCGTCGTTGAGGACGCATCCATATCCTTCAAGGGCAGGATCATCAGCCCGGTCCGGGAGAGGGGGGGGGCCTATTTCTATTCCACCGAGAACGGTTTCGTCCGGTGCGTTGACGGCCTGAAGAGAAACGTGATCTGGACGTTCAAAGCGGACAACGGCCTCAGGACCGCTCCTTTCCCGGGCAAAGAGAACATCTACGTCCATGATGAAGCGGACATCCTTTACTGTCTGGATTTCCAGGGGAAGATCTCTTGGACGAAGGCCGTAGGGGAGAGGGTCCTGACCCCGATCGTGGAGGACTCCGGCCGGATCTATTTTGGCACCGACAGGGGAATTCTCTGGTCATTGGACTTGAAGGGGGAAGGCCCGCGGCGGTTCAAGGCCGGGGCGGCCATTAACGGCGGCCCCTTGGTCCTGGGTTCCCGTATCATTTTCGGTTCGGATGACGGGAAGCTCTCCCTGATCGATCCTCAGGGCAAAGCCCTGGGCGTCTTCCAGGCGCCGGGAAGGATCATCGGCCCTATCGCGAGCGACGGAAAGATCGTTTTCTTCAGCACCGAGACCCGGGACTTCTTCGGGCTTTCCCTGAATGGTCTGAGACCCAAATGGAAGGTCCGGCTCGGCGGGCGCGTCCTTATCGATCCCGTCCTGCGGGGCGGACGGCTCTTCCTCCTGAGCACGAACAGTGTCGTCTATTGCCTCAAGAAGACTTCCGGCGACGTCCTCTGGTGGCAGAACATCCCTTCCCGGACGGCCTATGAGCTCGCGGTCATCGAAGACAAGGTGGT
>JALHVH010000458.1 GCA_022867105.1 Candidatus Aminicenantota bacterium | reverse complement strand
CCCTGGATCCGCACACCGCCGTCGCCCTCGAACGCGCATCCCAGCCTTTCCGCCAGCTCCCGGACCGTGAATTCCGCTCCCGTCTCACGAGGCATGGGCAGTCCTCCTTTCATTCAGGACCGCGGCCAGCTCCGCCCCCCAGAGCAGGATGACCAATGAAAAAGAGATCCAGAGGAGGAAGAAGATGATCGAGGTCAGCGTCCCTGCCAGGAGCTTGGAGAGGACGATGCCGACGGCCGAAAGGTTGGCCACGTAGAAGGCGAACATCCTCTTGAAGACCTCCCAGAACAGGGCGGCCACGGCCGCGGCGATCGCGGCCCCTTTCGTGTTGACCTTGACCTCGGGGATAAACTTGTAGAGCGTGAACAGGACAAGGAAGGTCAGGCCGTAGGGCATCAAGTATTGGATGAAGAAATTGTTGACGAGCGCCAGCGCGCCGGGGTTGATGTAATCGGCGACAGCCGCGCTCTCGCGGAGACTGCGCTGGAGGGCCGTCCAGACGGCCGTGATCGAAAGCGACAGGAACATGAGGATGCCGATGACGGTCATGAGGAGGTACTCCATGAGCCGGTTGTAGAAGAACGACTTGTGGTACTTCGTCCTGAAGATCTGGTTCATGCAGGAGATGAGGTTCGAGAACAAGAAACTGGCCGCGACAAACGACCCCCCGAGCCCGAACAGCCCCAGGTTCGTGACGCTCATCCCCAGGCCCCGGATCTTGGTTAAAAATCCCGGGTCGAGCTTGGCGAAGAACTCGTCAGTGAAGATGTTCAGGCCGCGGAAGACGATCTCCGAGCTCCCCAGCACCCGGGCCGTGACGTAGGCGGCCAGGGCGATGAGGGGGATGGCGCAGAGGAACGTGAAATACGAGATGACGATGGCCGAGGTCCAGCACTTGTCTTCGTTGAACCTCTTGACGGATGACGCGACGATCGAAAAGAGCGGAACGGCCATCAGACTCCCGGATACTTGTTCCACTGGACCATGAGGATGATGATCGTGATCAGCAGGGCGTAGATGACCAGCGTCTCGATCAGGACGAGCCCGAAGATGAGCAGGAAGCGGATGTGCGGCCCGCCGAGGGGGTTCCTGGAAATGCCCTCGCAGGCCGCGCTGATGGCCTTGGCCTGGCAGAAGGCGCCGATGAACACGGCCAGGGTGATGACGGCCGCGCCCAGGATGAGGGACAGCTTGAAGAGGGATAATTTGGCGGCGCTGCCGGCGGCGTTCTGGGCCAGCAGGGGGGCGCCCGCCAGGGCGACGAAAAACAGCGCGAGCCCGAAGGATTTCATGGTTTTAGACATCTTGGTTCTCCTTAAGGGATTAATGTTCTCCTTCATGGGAGACGGCTCCCGCGATGTAAATGCAGGAGAGAAGGACGAAGACGAACGATTGGATCAGGGACGTAAAGATCGCCATGACCATGAACGGCAGGGGAAGGACGAAGGGGATGATGGAGGCCATGATCAGGATGAGCAGGTCCTCGGCGAAGATGTTGCCGAAAAGCCGCAACGACAGGGAGACCGGCCGCGAGAAGTGGCTGATGAGCTCGATCGGGAGCATCAGGGGAGCTATGGCCGGGATGGGCCCGGCGAAGGTCTTGAGGTATTTGAGGACACCCCGGGCCTTCATCCCCTGCCAGTGATAGTAGGTGAAGACGACCATGGCGCAACCCAGCGTCACGTTGAGCTTGCTCGTGGGCGACATGAAGCCCGGGATGAGCCCGAGCATGTTGCAGCTGAAAACGAAGATCCCGACCGAGCCGATCACGGGGAGATACTTCTTCCCCTGCTCGCCGATCGTGTCCATGATCAGGCCTTCGAAGAGCCCGATGATGAGCTCGAGCACGGCCTGTCGCTTGGAGGGGACGAGGCTCAGCTTCCGCGAGGCCAGCCCGAAGACGAGGCCCAGGACGATGACCACAATGAGGCTCATGACGATGTAGTCCGGGACGAGGTGGGAGGGATCGGCGACCTTGAGCCCGAAGAGCCCGAAGAGCGCCGCCAACGGTTTCCCGAAGGCCTTGTTGAACAGCTCAACGAGGAACAGGCTGTGTTCTAGCTCTTCCATGTCTTCATGCGCAGGAGGGCGAAGACGCCCTCGATCAAGAATACGGGCACCAGGACGGAAAATCCCGCCGCGAAGGCAAGGATCTTCTCCGGAAAGAGTAAGATTATAAAGGAAAAAATGGCCAGAATCAACACGAACCGGGCCAGGTAAATGAGCACCCCGGACCTGAGGGCGGCTCTCCTCTCCCTCTGGAGGAAGCGGGTCAGGGAGACCTTCATCCAGAGGAACCCCAGGGAGGCCAGCGCTCCGCCGGCGAGGACTAAAAGGGCGGTCGTCACGCCGAAGAACGGCAGGGCGATGAGACCGGCGGCGGCCCCGGCGGCCAGGATCTCCAAGGGGACGCGCCTCAGGATCCTTTCTTCGAACGGGTCGATGTCCATGGCGTCAGCCTTTTTCTTCTTTTTCGTACTTCCGGAGGGCGCGGAACAAGCTCGCGAAGCCGGAAACGATGCCGAAAACGAGGAACGCGAGGAGCATCCAGGGGTCGGTGTGGAGCCACTTGTCGAGCACATACCCGAAGAAGAGACCCACGGCGATGGACGACGGCAGGACCAGGGCCACGGAGCTCATCTCGGCGAGCTTCCGGAAATCATCCCGCTTGTCCCCGAAGATCGACATCCGGGCCATCCTATTCGATCCGTTTTGAGGACGCGTCCTCTTCTCTCAGATAGTCCCCAAGGGCTTCCTGCCAGGGCCTCATCGGCCGGGTCTTGAGGCTCCGGAGGACGGTGTAGAGGGGACGCCTGAGACCGTCCTCGAGCTCGGGCGTTTCGATCCTCTCCTCGAGCTTGATCGCGGCACCCGTCCGTCTGAAGATCTCGGCCGCGAATTCGTGCCAGTTGCAGGCCCCGTCGTTCGTGACATGATAGATACCCGGAGGAAGGCCTGCCTCGAGGATCTCGCGGATCCGGACGGCCGCGTCCGGGGCATAGGTCGGGCTGGCGAAGATGTTGGACGACACGGCCACGCGGTCTCTTGTCCGGGCGGCCTCGAGCATGAGCTTGACGAAGTTCGTGCCGCCCTTGGCCACGGACCCAACCACCCCGAAAAGGCCCGAGAGGCGCACGACATAATGGACCGGGACCTGACGGGCGAAGAACTCCCCCGCCAGCTTGGACACGCCGTAGGCGTTGAGCGGGTTGGGGGCGTCCTCCTCCGTGTAGGGGATGCTTTTCCTTCCGTCGAAGACGTAGTCCGTGCTGATTTGGACGAGGGCAAGATCCAGGGCGAGGCAGATGTCCCGGAGATTCTTGACCCCAATGGCGTTGACGGCAAAGGCCCGCTCGGGCTCCTTCTCGCACTCCGGGACGTTGTGGTAGGCCGCCGTGTTGATGAGGACGGAGGGGCCGCACGTCTTCAGGACCCGGCGGAGCCCGACGGGTTCACGAATGTCCACGTCTTCGATGTCCAGAGAAGTACAGCCTGGACCGAAGACCTTCACGAGCTCCCGTCCGAGCTGCCCCCGGGCTCCGATGATCGCAACCTTCACGTTGGATGATCCGTTATTGATCTGATCGCCTTCCGGGTTATTTTAACCCATAAAAAAAGAAAAGGCGAGAGGCGTTCGCGACCTTAAAACGCCGATGGGATTCTTTCTTCTCAAGCTAAGCGCCGCCTTCTATGATACTCGGAATTGCGATTCACGTCCTCTCGGCCTGATAAAGTCAGAAGGTTCTCGCAGATTAGGGCCGCAGGTTGACACGGTCGCCGGGAAAAAGGTAAATTGGGGTTCAGATAAAATAGGAGAGAAGCCTTATGATGGATTCCCAAAAAAAATACCGCGTCGTTTTCGCGGCAGCGACGGCGTTTTACGGAATTTTACTGGGGGTGTTCTATTGGAAATACGTCCCCCTCGTCGCGGGCTTTCAGATAGCGTTCATCTTTCCGCTTCTTCTCATGACGATCTGGACCGCGATCGACGTCGAAAGAGGACTGTTGGCTTTCATTTTTCTATTCCCGTT
>JALHVH010000457.1 GCA_022867105.1 Candidatus Aminicenantota bacterium | reverse complement strand
GCCAGGATGACCTCGTCCTTGAAGTCGCCCTTCTTTTTCTTGCCGATGACCGGGTTGACGAAGATGCCGTCCGTGAAGGTCAGGGCCGTCTTCTGGACGTACTCGTGGCCGATGTGGGGGGTGTTCCTGGTTTGGAACGCGACCACGGTCTTCCAGCCCTTTTCCTTGAAGAGGACCCGCGTCTCCCGGGGGGAGAGCTTCCATCGGTCGAACGGCGTCGGGGCCAGCTCGATGAGGTCGATCTTCCCGGCCAGGAGCACGTCCTTCATGCCCATGACCTTGGCGACGCCCGGGTGGGCCCGGTCGGTGGTCCCAAAGACCTTCTGGGCGAATTCCGCCTTGTCATAAGCGTACTTTTCCTCGAGGTTGAGGATGGCGACCGGCCGGTCCTCCTCGTTGACCAGGAGGATCTCGCCGCCCGGTTTGAAGCCGTCGGCGGTGGCCTTGTCAACGTCCAAAACGATGGGGACCGTCCAGGGCAGGTCGTCGGCCAGACGCATCTCATTGAGGACGTTCCGGAAGTCCTTCTCGCCCAAGAAGCCTTCCAGGGGCGAGTAGACGCCGGTGGCCATGTTCTCGACGTCCGAAACGGACTCCGGATCGAGCTTCAGCCGGGGGAGCCTCTTGGCCTTATCCAAGGCCTCATCCTTCTTCGCTCCCGTGAGCACCCGCTCTATGAGCTTGCCGCCGTGGGGCTGGATCATATGATTCCTCCTCTGGGATCCTGAAAGATGCGAATCGAAACGCCGGAAGGGAAAGGTCAGTCGATGTAACCCAGGGCTTTCAGCCGTTCCTTGACCTTTTCTTCGTCTTCCTTGCTGAAGACCTCTTTGGCCTCCTGTTCCTTGGAGAGGCTTTCCCTGACGACCTTGACGATGTAGGCCGAGACGGAGCCGATCTCCGTCCCCCGGATCGCTTCCTCGATCTTCTTGTGGAGGGACGTGGGGATAGAGACGGTTGTGAATTCCTTGTCCATCGTTTTCTCCTTGATCCGTTCGTTTTCTTTGTGTCTTAGAGTCGCCCCCTCCGGGAGGCGGGACGCGCATACCGGCGCAAAAATTAAAGCTATTTATACACCAGAAAGTGCAATTTTTCAAGTGACTTCTCCAGCTCTTCCCATCGCCTTGACAAGCACGGCGCATTGATGTTTATAATACTTCGGTTATGTGTGGAAATTTCTGCTAAATCATGCCCGCCTGATATGGAAAAGATCGCTCCCTCTTGTATTCGAAAGACCGCCTTTTTCGGCGTCCTGGACAAAAACCTGAGGAAGCTCGAAGGACGGCTTGGGATCAGCCTGGCCATCCGCGGTGACCAGCTCCTCATGGACGGGGACCCCAAGAAGGTCGAGTTCGCCCGCTGTTACTTCGACAAGATCCAGGAGTTGGATGACCGGGGCTATGATCTGAAGGAGGAGGACTTCCATATCGCCCTGGACCTCCTCGAGGAAGGTTCGACGCGTTCCAAACAGGCCCTCGAGGAGTATGCCCCTGCCGAGCCCCTCAACCTCTCCCGGAAGTCGGTCCACCCCAAAAGCCTCAACCAGCAGGAATACATCCAGGCCATCAGGACCCATGACATGGTCTTCGGCATCGGCCCGGCCGGGACCGGGAAGACCTACCTGGCCATGGCGATGGCCCTCTCCTTCCTCCAGAACAAGCTGGTCGAGCGCATCATCCTGACCCGCCCCGCCGTCGAGGCCGGAGAGAAACTCGGCTTTCTCCCCGGCGATATCGCCCAGAAGGTCAACCCCTACCTCCGTCCCCTCTACGACGCCCTCTTCGACCTTTCCCAGTTCGATCAGGCCAACCGCCTGATGGAAAAGGGTATCATCGAGATCGCCCCCCTCGCTTTCATGCGGGGCCGGACGCTCAACAGCGCTTTCATCATCCTGGACGAAGCCCAGAACACCACCCGGGAACAGATGAAGATGATTCTCACCCGGCAGGGATTCGATTCCCGCCTGGTCGTGACCGCCGATATCACCCAGATCGACCTCCCGGAGCCGAAGCGGTCCGGGGTCCTCCACGCCATCAAGATCCTGTCTTCTCTGAAGGAGATCGCCTTCATCCATTTCAGCGAAAGGGACGTCGTCCGCCACCCCCTCGTCCAGAGGATCATCAAGGCCTACCAAAAGGCCGAGGCCCGGCCCTAAATGACAGACGCGGACTTCATTTCGTTCAGGAAGATCAAACTCTTCAAGGGTTCCGAGATCCTTCCCCGGAAACCGCATACTCCTCCCCCGCCTAAGGAAGAGGGCTCCTCGGGCCGGGGAAGCTTCTTTCGGAACCCCTTCGCCATCCTCGCCTTCTTCGTCACCGTTCTGTCCCTGATCATCGCCTACTTGCCCTCCAGGAGCCTGTCGGCGCCCGGGGTCGGGGAGATCGCCGGGGCCGACATCATCGCGCCGTCCGACCTGATCATCGAG
Source organism: Candidatus Aminicenantota bacterium (assembly GCA_022867105.1). Classification (GTDB taxonomy): domain Bacteria; phylum Acidobacteriota; class Aminicenantia; order Aminicenantales; family Saccharicenantaceae; genus JALHVH01. The sequence continues at coordinate 1,296 of JALHVH010000457.1, read as the reverse complement.
GACCAGGAGACGACGGCCAAGAGGCGGATCGCGATCGAAGGGACCGTCCTTCCCGCCTACCGCTTCGACGCGGGCTCTTTCACGGAAACGGAAGGCCGGATCCATGAGTTCTTCAACCTCGGGCGGGATTGGCTGAGGACGCTCTCCGGCGCCCGGAAGCCCGAGGATTTACAAAAAGCGGTCCTGGACAAAATGGGGATCGAGATCGACCTCCCTCACCTCGCGGCCCTCATCAAGGCGAAGTTCCCCGCCGAACTCGAGGGCGGCCTGGTCAGCGTCATCGGAAAGATCTCCGCTCAGGGCATCATCCTCTCAAAGAACCTTTTCATCCAGGGCGAGTTGGAGAAGGGCTTCACCCTCATCAAGACGGACGGCGGCGAGAGGACGGTCCGGACGAACGACGTCCTGGACATCAAGGAGGCCAAGGAGCGGTTCGTCGCCGAGGTCGACGGCCTGGAGATCACCGCGAGGTCGAAGATGCTGCTCGTCAGTCTCTCCGACCTCTTCCTCTCCCCCAACATCACGTACGACAAATCCGAGACCGATGCCCGCAAGGAGCGGGCCCGGATGAGCGTCGAAACCGTCTTCTACACGATCAAGAAGGGCAAGGTCATCGTCCGCAAGGGCGACGAGGTCACCGCGGAGTCCATCAAGCAGGTCCGCCTCATCAACATCAAGCTCGAACAGCGGCCGAGCTGGTTCACCAATTTCGCCGGGACGTTCCTCCTCTTCGCCATCCTCTTCATCACGCTTTGGTATTACCTGAAGTCCATCCTCAGTTCGGAATACGCGCTCAAGAAGTTCGTCATGATGGGCGCGACACTCGTCCTCAGCCTCGTCGTCTACCGGCTGTCCATCTTCCTGGCGGGCGGCTTCAGCTCTCACGCCGACGTTTCCTATTTCGCCGTCAACGAAACCTATCAATTCGCCTTCCCCTTCCAGGTCGGGGTGTTCCTCTTCGCCTTCCTGACCTCCGACCACCTGGCCCTCATCTACGCCATCCTGAACAGCCTGATGGCCGGCTACGTCCTCGGGCCGAACTACTACCCTCTGATCTTCAGCCTAATCGGCGGGATCGCCGCCATCTACGGCGTCAAGGTCTACCAGAGGCACCGGCGGACGTCGACCCTTCGGGCCGGACTGTTCTTCGTCGCGCCGACGAACGTTATCGTCATCATCACCATCCACCTGATCAAGGAGAAGCTCGGCGGGCTGGGGCAGCTCTCGGTCGAGGTCCTGATGGGCCTCCTCGGGGGCGCCCTCAGCGCGGCCCTGGCTTTCATCCTCCTCCCCATC
>JALHVH010000456.1 GCA_022867105.1 Candidatus Aminicenantota bacterium | reverse complement strand
CTTTGAGGACGCGATCATCGTCAGCGAGAAGCTCATCAAGCAGGACATCTTCAGTTCCATCCATATCGTGGAGGAGACCATCGAGGCCCGGGATACGAAGCTCGGGCAGGAAGAGATCACCCGCGATATCCCCAACGTTCCTGAGAACCTGCTCCGAAACCTGGACGAGAACGGCATCGTCCGCATCGGCGCCCAGGTCAGGTCCGGCGACATCCTCGTCGGCAAAGTGGCCCCGAAGGGAGAGACCCAGCTGTCTCCCGAGGAAAAGCTGCTCAAAGCCATCTTCGGGGAGAAGGCCCTTGACGTCAAGGACGCCTCCCTCTACTGCTCTCCGGGCGTCGAAGGCACCATCATCGACGTGAGGATATTTTCCCGGAGGGGGGCCGAGAAGGGGCCCCGGGCGAAGCTCATCGAGAAGGACGAGATCGCCAAACTGAAACGGAACCTCGACGACGAGATCACCATCATGGAAGAGGAAAGGTGGCGGAAGACCAAGGCCCTCTTGAAGGGCGAGGCCGTGGAGAAGACGCAGAAGGCCGGCTCCCTGACCCTCGAGAAAGGCTCCAAGCTCACGGAGAAGGTCCTGGACGAGCTCTCCGAGGACGAAGCCCTCAAGCTCAAGCTCAACGAGAACGAGGAACGCGACCGGAAGATCAAGGACTTGGATAGGAAAGTCAAGAGGCAGATCGAGGCCGAGCGGTCGATCTTCAAGGAAAAGGTGGACAACCTCAAGAAGGGCGACGAGCTGGCCCCGGGCGTCATCCAGGCCATCAAGGTCTTCATCGCCATGAAACGGAAGCTTTCGGTGGGAGACAAGGTCTCCGGCCGGCATGGGAACAAGGGCATCATCGCCAAGATCGTTCCCGAAGAAAACATGCCGCGGCTCCCCGACGGGACGCCCGTCGAGATCGTCCTGAATCCCTTGGGCGTTCCCTCCCGTATGAACGTGGGGCAGATCCTCGAGACCCACGCCGGCTGGGCCGCCAAGAACCTGGGCATGTGGATCGCGACCCCGGTTTTCGACGGGGTGTCGGAACGCGAGATCAAGGAACTCCTCAAGAAGGCCGGCCTGCCCGAATCCGGAAAGATTTCCCTCTTCGACGGGATGACCGGCGAGCCGTTCGACCAGGAGATCACGGTCGGCTACATCTACATGATGAAGCTCTACCACCTCGTGGACGACAAGATCCATGCCCGGTCGACGGGTCCGTACTCCCTGATCACCCAGCAGCCGCTGGGAGGCAAGGCCCAGTTCGGGGGCCAGCGGTTCGGAGAGATGGAGGTCTGGGCCCTGGAGGCCTACGGCGCGGCCTTCACCCTGCAGGAGCTGATGACCGTGAAATCCGACGACGTCGAGGGCAGGGCCAAGATCTATGAGGGCATCGTCAAGGGTGATTTGGATTTCCAGCCCGGGCTGCCGGAATCCGTGAACGTCCTGATCCGGGAACTTCAGAGCCTCTGTTTGAACGTGGAGCTTGAGAAGGGCGGCAAGGACGAGATCCTGCCCTGGGGGATCGCTGTTCCCCAGGCGGTCAAAGGAGAATCATGATGGACGCCAGGCAGATCATGGGCGGCAAACCGAAGGTCGAATTCGACCGGGTTCGGATCAATATCGCCTCCCCGGAGAAGATCAAGAGCTGGTCCTGGGGCGAGGTGACGAAGCCTGAGACCATCAATTACCGGACCTTCAAACCCGAGAAGGACGGGCTCTTCTGCGCCAAGATCTTCGGCCCCATCAACGACTATGAGTGCCTCTGCGGCAAGTACAAGAGGATGAAGTACAGAGGCATCATCTGCGAGCGCTGCGGCGTCGAGGTCACCAAGTCCAAGGTCCGCCGCGAGCGCATGGGGCACATCAAGCTGGCCTCGCCCGTCGCCCACATCTGGTTCTTCAAGAGCCCCCCGAGCCGCATCGGCCTCGTCCTCGACCTGTCCATCAAGGACCTGGAGAAGGTCCTCTATTTCGAATCCTATATCGTCCTCGATCCCGGAGACACGCCGCTCAAGGAAAAACAGCTCCTTAACGAGGAGGAGCACAAGGACGCCCAAGAGAAATACGGCGACAAGTTCGACGCCTCCATCGGCGCCGGGGCCATCAAGGTCCTCCTCCAGCGGGTCAACATCACGAAGGACACCGACCGGTTGAGGAAGCTGATGAAGAAAGAGACCTCCCAGCAGAGGAAGCTCCGCTACGCCAAGCGGCTCCGGGTCTTCAAGGCCCTCAAGCGTTCGGGGAACCGGCCCGAGTGGATGATCCTGGATGTCCTCCCGGTCATCCCGCCCGACCTGAGGCCCCTGGTCCGGCTCGACGGCGGCCGTTTCGCCACCTCCGATCTCAACGACCTCTACCGGAGGGTCATCAACCGGAACAACCGGCTGAAAAAGCTCATGGAACTCAAGGCGCCCGAGCTCATCATCCG
>JALHVH010000455.1 GCA_022867105.1 Candidatus Aminicenantota bacterium | reverse complement strand
GAGCGCTATGTCTGCGGCAGGTGCCATGTGAGCCGCCGCGTGAATTCCGGCTAGGAGATTTCAGTTCAGCGATAGCTTCTTAATTAGAGCTCGGGGGATGAACGCTGAGAGCGCCGGCCTGGATTCGACGAGCCTCAGAATATCAGCCAGGTCCTTCTGGCGTTTGCTGGGCCGCCGCGTGTCGTCCAGGGCGGCCCATATCTTTCCCTGGAGCACGTCCTCCACGACCGCCACAGGCATCGGGTATCCGAGGACGGACTTCCGTTTCGACCTGAACAGGAAATCCTGGTAGCGGGGGTCCGTTTGGACCTGGATCCGGAGGTCGGATCCAGGGGCGGAAATGTTGAGGCTGTTCGGAAACGATCTGATCTTAAAACCCGCCGGCAACGAATCCCGCAGATCCTTGATCCGGTCCGAGATGACGACGATGTCGAGGTCCAGGCTGACGACGGGATCGGTGTAGGCGTTGACGGCCAGCCCTCCGATCACGCAAAACTTGATCTTCCCGGCGTGAAGGGCGTCCAAAAAGATCTGGAGGACGTCGGTTTTCCCGCTCAGGATCCGCCGCGTGAAATCCTTTTTAATCATATTTAATTAATAGGACTTTCAGGGGAATCCGTCAAGGCGAATAGCTCACAGACCCCCACTCCCCATCATCACGAAAGATTAGGGCCGCCGCGAGCGCGACCTGCTCGAAGACATGAAATGGTCGATGAATATGGGCGTTTCAGATCAAATTCAAAGACTTGTGTTTTTCGGCGAGGGCCCCGGCGAGGGCGTCGATGGCTTTGAGGTCCGCCACCCTCGGAAGGCCTTTGGCGATCACGGGGGCCAGTAGCTCGACCTTGAGGTTCGGGATCAGGCCCTTGATGGTTTCGACGATCCTGTTGCCCCACCCGTAGGAGCCGACGACGGACGCGAACCGGGCCTTCGGCCTCAGGGCGTTGGCCAGGGCGACGGCGTAGAGCGCGGCCGGATGCGGCCCGACGTGCACGGCGGGACAGCCGACAACGATGGTCGCCGCGTCCACCAGGCTCATGGCCAGCTTGCCGACGTCCATCACGGCCAGGTTGAAAGGGTGGACTAAAATCCCTTTATCAACCAGGGCCGCCGCCAGACGGTCCACCAGGATGGCCGTCGAACCGTGCATGGAGACATAAGGGATGACGACCTCGTTCTTCGGCGTGTCGGACGTCCATTCTTTGTAGGCGTCGATGATGAACTTGGGCCGATTGAAGAGGGGCCCGTGGCTGGGGGCGATGATCTCTATCGGCAGATCCTTGATCTTCTCCAGGTTCTTCCGGATGATCGCCCGGAAGGGCATCATGATCTCGGCGAAGTAGCGTTTGGCGGGTTCGTAAATCGCCGCTTCATCGCTCACGAATAGTTCCGACGTGGCCAGGTGCGAGCCGAACCAGTCGCAACTGAAGAGGACCCTGTCCTCCTCGACGTAGGTCACCATGGTCTCCGGCCAATGGACCCAGGGCGCATGAACAAACCGCAGCGTTTTTCCCCCGAGGGCGAGCGTCTCCCCGTCGCCGACCTCGCGGACCCTCCCCTCCCCGATGCCGAGGTGGTCGATGAGCATGCCCTTAGCCTGCGGCGTGCAAAGAACGACGGCCTCAGGATATTTGCCGATAACGAACGGGATCCCGCCCGAGTGGTCTTGCTCGGCATGGTGGGCGACCACGTAGTCGATCCTGGGAACGTCCCGGAGGTGTGCGGCCAGCTTATCCAGCATGGCGGGTTCGACGGCGTCGATAATCGCCGTTTTTTCGGTCCCGCGGACGATGTAAGCGTTGTAGCTCGTCCCGTCCGGAAGCGGGATGAGCGAATCAAAAAGGCGCCTGTCCCAGTCGACGGCACCGGCCCAATACAGACCCTTCTTGAACTCGCGTTTTATCATGGCATCGGCTCCAGATCTTATCTATTTTATATTATTAATATAAGAAAAACCACGTTGGGTTGTCGGACCTGAGAGTCGATGATCTTCCGCCTGTCCCTCCCCTCGGGCTTGAACGGCAGGCCGGCCCCGGCCCAGAGCGCGAGGACGGATTCGTAGTCCTCCGTCCGGTATTCGCGGATACCGACGTCAAGAGCTTCACGCGTTCCGGCCATATCGAGCATCTTTTTTCAGACCTCCGTCACCGCAGAAAACCGACCGCCGCGGCGGCGAAGATCGACCCCGCCAGGATTCCGAGGAGCAAACCCTTCCACCAGGGGATCCTCTGGGAGACGGAGGCCGCCACAGAGCAGAGGCCGTATGCCCATAGCAGGGCCAGGACGTGGGCCGCCAGATAGAAGGTCTGCGCCCGTCCCGGCTCGGACAGGATATCGACCATCTCCTGCTGGCCCATCCCCAGCCCGTAGAAAACGGCGATGGCCATCTGAGGCACCCAGAGGAGGATGACGGGTACGGCCAGGGAGAAACCAAAGACGGATAGCGTCCTCCTGAGCGACCCTCCTTTTCGGCTCCCCCTTCCCAGGACATGGACCAGGACGGAAGCGAAGAGCCAGATCAGCACGAAGAGAGGTAGGATGAAGAGCATCTGCCAGAAGTGGTAGTTCTCGACGCGGACGTGAAGAAAGATGGGCGCCATGGGAACCGCCCCGGTCACGGCCAGGGCCGCGGTCGTCAGGACATAAAGGAACCCGGCCAGGAGCACCGCCTGGAAGCCCCGCCTCGCGGGCCGGGGGTCCGCCATCAAACGGCCGAAGGCCCGTCGCGGCAGGAAGATGGTCCCGAACATGTAGCGAATGAATGTCTTCATGTTTCGTTCACCCCATGAACAAGCTCTTGCTGGCGAACTCCGGGTCGCTGGTCAGGTTGATCCCGAACCGTCGGAGGCCCGCCTCGTCGCCGGCCGTGGGCATATGCGTCATGTGGACCTCGCAGCCCTGGAGGTCCTTCAGCTTTTCCATGGCCATTTGGACGGTCGGGTTCGTCGACGCGTTGATGCTCAAACAGATGAGGACCTCGGAGAGATCAAGGCTGACGGAGTTCGCCCCCATGACGTCCTCCTTGAGCCTGGCCACGGAGTCGATGACGCCCGGGGACAGGAGCGGGATCCGGTCGGGGATGTCAGCCAGCTTCTTGACGGCGTTCAAAACGAGGCTGGAGGACGCGTGCATCAGGGGAGAGTTCTTTCCCGTGACAAGAGACCCGTCCCTGAGCTCGATGGCCGCGCCGACGAAGATCCCTTTGTTCCCTTTCCCCTTCTCCATGGCTTCCCGGGCGGCTTCCCGGGCCGGCGCTACGACGCGCCTGTCCTCCGGCTTGAGCCCGAGCTCCTTCATCAGCAATTCGGCCCGCTGGACGGTCTCCCTGTCGGCGAACCCCACGATGTATTCGCAGTAATAGCGGAAGTACCGGCGAATAAGCTCCTGTTTAGCGGCTTCCCGACAGACCTCATCTTCGACGATCCCGAATCCCGCGGCGTTACAGCCCATATCCGTGGGCGACTTGTAAACGGCCCCCGCGCCCGTGATCTTCTCCAGGATCCTCTCGAGGACCGGAAAGACCTCGACGTCCCGGTTATAATTGACAGCGCTCTTGCCGTAAGCCTCCAGGTGGAAGGGGTCGATGAGATTGAAGTCCCCGATATCGGCCGTGGCCGCCTCGTAGGCGACGTTGACCGGATGCTTGAGGGGCAGGTTCCAGATGGGGAACGTCTCGAATTTGGCGTATCCCGATTTCCGGCCGCGCTTGTGATCGTGATAGAGCTGGGACAGGCAGGTGGCGAGCTTCCCGCTGCCGGGCCCCGGCCCGGTCACGATGACCAGGGGGTGCTCCGTCTCGATATATTCGTTGGCGCCATACCCCTCATCGCTGACGATGGTCTCGATGTCCGTGGGGTAGCCCTTGGTGAACCTGTGGGTATAGACCCTGAGCCCCCGGCGCTCGAGCTTATTCTTGAAGATCCTGGCCGAAGGCTGGTTCTCGAACCGGGTGATGACCACGGCCCGGACGTCGATCCCCAAGTCTCTGAGGTCGTCGATGAGCTTCAGGGCGTCGGCGTCATAGGTGATCCCGAAATCGGCCCGGACCTTGCGCCGCTCGATGTCGCCGGCGTAGATGCAGAGCATGATGTCGGCCTGCCCCTTGAGTCCCCGGAGGAGTTTCATCTTGACGTTGGGGTCATAGCCGGGAAGGACGCGCGCCGCGTGATAATCAAAGAGGAGCTTCCCCCCAAACTCGAGGTAGAGCTTGTCGTCGGACCTCTTGACCCTTTCCAATATGGCCGAAGTCTGTTCCGCGAGGTACTTGGCGTTGTCGAAACCGATCTTTCCGTTCATTCAGGGGTCCTTATCTCGTTAGTGTCGCTCGAAATGTATTTGACGCGATGGGAAATGTCAAGGCGGCCGGGCGTTATCATCAGCTTATCCATCGAAACATTCAATGCGAAAAAGCCGCATCCCCACCGGCCTTTGAAATCGACCGGAGGCCCCTCACGAAGGGCGAACCGACATGGACACCTTAAAATTGGCGGAGAGGGCGGGATTCGAACCCGCGGTCCCGGCGTTCACCGAGACAATCGCTTAGCAGGCGATCCTGATCGACCACTCCAGCACCTCTCCGCGAAGACCAGGAATGGCGGCGCTATTTTAGCATCATCGGACCGGAGAAGCAATCGGGGTCCGGGCGACGGACCTTAATTCCACAAAGACGCTTCCGAGAATTCGTCTGCATTTCTTAATCCCCCTTATCCCTCCTGGAACAGAAGTGGAACGTGGAAAAGAGTTGGGATTATTTTAGATATTTATTCGAAATAGTTTCGCTGTCTTTATTGACTGCATCTTTTTAGGGATGATATCCTTTACTCAGAATGCCGGCTGGGGAATCTGAAAAGGAGTAGACTATGCGTACAATTCTTAGGCTACTAATCGCCTTCATCCTCACCGGGATGGGTTCTATGTGGGCACCGATCGATGCCGAGGGAAGGACTCGGGCCATGCTTTCTGAGGAGAGTCAAATTGTTCTCTCAAACATTCATGTTTTCGACGTGGCTGGCGGCGTTTTGAAGGAAGCGCAGGACATTTTGATTGAAGGAACACAAATCAAAGCCGTAGGAAGAATTGACGCATCTGATAAAGATGTAGGCAAAATAGATTTAAGCGGAAAATTCGCATTCCCCGGGCTCTTTGATTGTCATACCCATCTGGCTTTTTTAACGACAAAAAAAGAAGATGAAATGATCAGAGATCTTCGGTCCTTCGTGGCCAACGGCATCACTCAAGTACGTGATGTTGGTGGCCCCATCAACATTCTCAGCCAAATGAACAAGAGAATTTCATGTGGGGAACTCCTGGGGCCAAAGTTGTTCTTTTCGGGCCCGATGCTTGAAAGAGCTCCTCTCTTCTATAAATCTAAGAACAAAATCCTCCCGGGATTCTCTGTGAGCATCAACACGAGAGAAGATGTGGACAGGGTCCTTTCGGAATTAGCCAGGAACGGCGCGTGCATGGTCAAGACTTATAATAAAATGGATTTGGATGTCTACAAACACCTCCTGGCCGTGGCGAAGAAACATGGTCTCAGAGTCGTCCATGATCCAGGGAGGTATCTGTTTCATGAAATCCCAATGGACATGGCTATTGATTTGGGCGTCACCAGCATCGAACATGGTGTCGCTGCTTGGCCTGTTGTTTTGAAAGACGAACTCAAAAAGCAGCACGATCAGCTCATGGCTGAAAATGCTGATCAGGCCGCACGAGAATCATTCATGGATAAGGTCATTGAGCTTGGGGTTGAATCGATTTCGACGGACAAACTGCAGCACCTGATACATAAGATGCTTGAAAACGATATCTACATCTGTCCAACGCTCGTGATTTATGGCTATGAGGATATCTTCACCAGAGAATTCATAAGGCACAAGGTCAAAATCTTGGTCGGCCATGACGGCTGCAGCCCAACAAAATTATTTTCCGAGATGAAGATGTTAAAGGATCTTGGCCTCTCAGAATCAGAGATCATTAAGGGTGCAACTATTTATCCAGCGCAATGGCTGGGCGTTGAGGATAGATTCGGCTCCATCTCTCCCGGGATGCAGGCGAACCTTGTTATTCTTGATAAAAATCCGCTTGAAAACATCGACAATTTTGAATCGACATTTATGGTTCTCATGAACGGACAGGTGGTTTTCCACAAAGTCAAAATGGAAGAAAAATAATTGGTGGTGCGGAGGGAGAGGGATTCGAACCCCCGTTCCGGAAACCCGGAAAGCGATTTTCAAGACCGCCGCCTTAAACCACTCGGCCATCCCTCCGCATATCGCCTCATTCTAACTTGCCTGCCCCTACGGAGCAAGCCTATTCAACGGCGCTCCTTAGACCCATGATGGGAAGGCTTTGACATAGGGCTACAGCGACAATACGAAGGTCAGCGCAAGATGAGCGAGAGGAAGGATAGATCGCCGCACCCCGAGTCCTGAGAAGGCGATCCCCAAGGTAAGAAAAAGGGCGATTTCAAACGATTCGTTCCAACCCGTCCATATACGGCCGGAGCGCCTCGGGGATAAGGACAGAGCCGTCGGCCTGCTGATAGTTCTCCAAGACCGCGCTCACGGTCCGTCCGACCGCGAGCCCCGAGCCGTTGAGGGTGTGGACGAACTCCGGCTTCGCCTTGGGCGCCGGGCGGAACCGGATGTTGGCGCGCCGGGCCTGGAAATCCTCGAAGTTGGAGCAGGAGGAGATCTCCCGGAAGGTCTCCTGGCTGGGGAGCCAGACCTCCAGGTCGTAGGTCTTGGCCGAGGCGAAGCCCAGGTCGCCGGTGGCCAGGCAGACCACCCGGTAGTGGAGACCCAGGCGCTGGAG
>JALHVH010000454.1 GCA_022867105.1 Candidatus Aminicenantota bacterium | reverse complement strand
TGATCTTTTCCGTAGCCGGCGGCACGGGGGCTGAGGACCTGGCCCCGAAGATCGACCGGAAGGACTACGCGGTCATCCGGGCCCGAAAGCCGGTCTTCGTCGGCTTTTCGGACTTTACCTTCCTCCTCAACGAATTCTACTACCATTCCCGGGTCCCCGTCGTCTATTTCCCCTCGCTCAAACTAGGCAAGGGCAACATCAAGAAGTTCCTCCCCCTGATCATGGGAGATGAGGTCCAGTACCAGGGCTCCACCTGGCTGACCTCTCCCCCGGCCCGGAAATTTTCCGGGACCCCCATCGGCGGGAACCTGTCCACCTTCGTCAACTTCCTTAACCGGGACAACCCGCCCCGGTTCAACTGGAAACGCCACATCCTGTTCCTGGAGGACATCCAGATCGACGTCGAAGACCTGCACCGGCTGCTGGCGGCCCTGCGGCGCCACCGCGTCTTCCGGGAGATCCGCGGCATCGTCATCGGCTCTTTGAGCCAGTACGGCAACAACAATTATCGGAAGCATCAGAAGGAAGCCCTGAAGTTCTTCCGGACCTATCTCGGCGACGTTATCCGCTGGAGGCGGAAGCACGGGTATCCCCTGCCTATCCTGGCCGTCTCCAATTTCGGCCACAACATCACGCGCAACCTCATGGCCGTCCCCATCGGCGGCTACGCGTCGATCTTCAAGAGCCGGAAGATCCTCTTCCGGATGCACAGGCCGAGACGCCCTGCCTGAGGGCGCCGCGGCCATGCCCTTTCGGTCTATTCCACGATGATCTCGTCAACGTACAGCCACGCCTTTTCGCCTTCCCCGGGGCTCCCCGCCGGGCAATAACCCACGTTCTTAGCCCTGACCTTCAAGAACCTCGCCTTCACCGGCTTGAACTTCCGGGCCAGGAGTTTCACCGGACCGGCAACCGCCTTCTCCTTCGTCCGGGCCTCAAGGATGTCCTTTTCCGTCAGGCGGCCGGCCTCCCGGAAAGCCTTCCCATCGTCGGATAGGAGGAAATCGACCTCAATGGGGAGTCGGATCCAGGCCGTCTCGTCCTCATAAACGTCGATCCCGGCCTCGTGAACCTCCCGGGGCGACCCGAAATCGATGACCGCTTCGAGGCCGTTCTTGGAGAACCCCAGCCAGGAGCGGTCCGCCGGGTCCGAATGCCCCCAAGTGCCGTCGACGAGCGAAAGCGGGCCCTGGGCCGCATGTCCTTCATCAGGGGCCCTGCCGAGGGTCACGCCCTTGATCCCGAAGACCCGCTCGAAGTTGATGACCGACGGCTCACTCTCCGCTCCATCCCTCATGGCGACCGCCGTGACGACGCAGGATTCCGTGAGCGGGACGGGCTTGTCGTAGCGGGCCGACGAAGAGTCGGGTTTCGACTCGTTTCCGCTCACCACGTACCTGATCTCGGCCGCCGCGTCATCCACCGTGAACGAGACATCCCGCGGCTCTGTGTAAAGCCCGCTGTTGAGGGAACTTTTAGGCTTCGGAACGAAGGCCCGGGTATTCATGGCCGCGAGCGTCCTGTTCGCTTCGAAGGCCCCGAGGACGGGCCGTCCGATCCATGAGAACGGCGGCTCGATCCCCAGGACCAGGGCGATCGTGGGCGCCGTGTCGAAGATGTTCACCGGTTGTTCAATCAGCTTGTTCCTGATGATCCCCGGGCCGGAGATGATCCAGGGCACCTCGACCTCGATCATGCTTTCGCCGCCGTGCCCGCGTCCCGTCCCGCCGTGATCGACGACGGCGAGGACCGTGCAGAGGCCTCCCAAGTCCGTCTTGCCAAGCGCGTCCAGGAGCTCGCCGACCTTGGCGTCAACTTCGGTGCAGGACCGGTAGAACTCCTCGGAATCGTAGCCGAATTCGTGGCCGACATCGTCCGGGCGGCCGACATACAGGAAGGCCAGCTGGGGCCGTTTCTCGAGGATGTAGGGAATGGCCTTGGCGAAGGTTTCGGGATAGGTCTTGCTGAACTCGACCCGGCTCACGACCTTGTTGTTGAAGAGGTTTGCCAGAGCGTCCCAATCGTAGAAGACCGCGGTTTCGGCGCCGGGCATCTGCCGGCGGATGACCGTGAAAATCGAGGGGAAGAAACCGTCCTCGTCCTTGTCCGTGGGCACAATATTGGTCCGGCCCACAAGCCAGGAGTTCGATGTCATCCCATGCTGCTCGGGCCCGGCCCCTGTCAGGATGGAGCCCCAGGAAGGCGAGCTCACCGTCGGCATGACGCTTCTCGCCTTGAGGGAGAGGGCGCCTTGCCGGGCCAGCCTTTTGAGGTTCGGGGTCCTTGCCGCCTGGAAGGCCTCAGCACCCATGCCATCGATCCCGATGAGGATGACGTGCTGGTCCATGTCCGGTCCGACCGTCTTTTTCCGGCACCCGGCCGGTCCGAATGTCCCCGCCGCAACGATCCCAAGAACCAGAACAAGAACGCGGTTTTTTATCATGTCACCTGCTTTCATCACACGCCTCGTCACCGATCGTCCGGGACGCCATATTATCCGGCATCTCCGGCCTTGCCTTTTTTGCTTTTCCGACCTGTCCAGCTTGTCTAGCCTGTCTAGCTCTTCCTAATATACCCCAGCGCCTGCATCGCCGCGACACAGCCCTCCCCCACGGCCGAAGCGATCTGGAGGCCGCCGCAGGTCACGTCGCCGGCGGCAAAAACGCCGGGGATATTCGTCCTCTGGGCGCGGTCGACCGCGACGCAAGACTTGTGGTCGAGCGAGATGCCGGCCCGGCTGAAGAATGGCGCGGTCAGGGTTTTCCGGAAGATGAAGACCCCGGCCACGGCCAGCTCTTCCCGGACGCCCTCCTTTTCGAGGATGACCTTTTCGACGCGCGCTTCGCCGACGATCTCCCGGACCTCGGCCCCGATGTGGACATGAACGCCCTTTCGGACGAGGTCATCGGCCTCGGCCCGCGACCGGTCCATTCCTTCGGCCCCGGGGACCCAATGGACCCGGCAGCCCATCTGGATGAGGACCTGGAGGTCCTCGAGGGCCTCTTCGGAGTGTCCGTAGGCGACGACGTCGGCTCCCCTGTAGAGCGGCCCGTCGCAGGTCGCGCAGGTGCTCACGCCCACGCCCGTGAGGCGGTCCTCGCCGGGGATCATCCGCTCCTTGGAGAAAGGTTTGCCCGTGGCGATGATGACCGCACCGGCCACGATGAAGGAGTTCTTTGTCGTGACGGACTTGGGGTCGGAGTCGAGGCCTAAAGCGATGGCGTCGCCGGCGACGAACTTGGCCCCAAAGTGAAGGGCTTGGGCCCTGAACTTTCCGAGGAGGTCCAGGGAGTTGATGGACGGAAATCCGGGGTAGTTCTCGATCTCGTATCCCAGGGCCAGGCGCGAGGCCGACCGGCCTTCCAGGATGACGGTCGTCTTGCCCGCCCTGGCGCCGTAGATCCCTGCCGTCAAGCCGGCCGGGCCGGCGCCGATGATGAGGATGTCCGTCTTGATGTTCTTCAGCATGAATCTCCTCCTCGGCTATTATGGGGTTAAACCTACTCTTTTGACAAGACTGTCAAAAGAGTAGGTTTGACCCCGACTTCACCGACTTCAATCCCCGGCGATGCCTTTGGGGTGACAGGCATAGCAGGAAGCGCTGTTGCCATTATACAAGCCGAGCCCGGGTTTTCAAGTGGAGGGCGGTTGCATTTTCATGGGAGTCCGGATATCATCCCTGAGTCCGAAAGGAGCGCACCCTATGAAACGAAACCGCCTTTTTTTCGCGGTCTCCCTGACCGTATTCTTCCTTCTTTCCTTCTCTTATTCCCTGCCCCAGCAGGACAAGGCCGACGCGGCCATGATCAACCGCATCTGGCTGGAGGGGACGAACCACTCCCGCCTCATGGAGACCCTCAGCTATTTGACAGACGTCTTCGGCCCGAGGATCCCGGGATCGCCGGCCTACAACAAAGCCTGTGAGTGGGCCGCGAAGAGGTTCACGGAATTCGGCATGGCGAACGCCGCCGTCGAGCCGGGCGGGGAGTTCGGCCTTGGCTGGTCGAACGACTATATCTCGGCCCACATGACCACGCCCTCCTATATGCCGATCCTCGCATATCCGAGGCCTTGGACGGAGAGCACGAAAGGCAAGATCATCGGCAGTCCGGTATTCGCGTTCATCAGCACGAAGGCCGACATCGAAAAGTACCGCGGCAAGCTCAGAGGCGCCATTGTCTTCACCCGGCTCGCGCGGGCGACCCACCCGTCCTTCAAACCGGCCGCCAGCCGCTATACCGAGTCGGACCTCAAGGACCTCCAGGAAACACCCATTCCCGTAAAACCGAAGGACGCGGGGGAAAGCGGCAAGTCGGCCGGACTTAAGTGGGAAGAGGTCGAGGAGTTCTTCCGGACGGAGGAGGTCGGGGTATTGGTCGAGCCTTCGAGCGAGAGCCGGACGGATTACGGCACGGTCAAGGTTGATGCCTACGGCGGGAACGACAAAGACCACGTCACTCCAGGCCAAAGCCCGCGCCTCATCATGGCGGTCGAGTCCTACAATCGCATCTGCCGGATCATGGACCTCAAGGTCCCGGTGACTCTGGAGATAGAGGTCCGGAACACGATCTACGACAAGGACCGGCAGGGCTATCACGTCGTGGCCGAGATCCCGGGCACGGACAAGAACGGCGAGCTGGTGATGCTGGGCGGGCATATCGATTCTTGGACCGGGGGCACGGGAGCCGTTGACGACGCCGCCGGCTGCGCCGTCGTCATTGAGGCGATGCGCATCC
>JALHVH010000453.1 GCA_022867105.1 Candidatus Aminicenantota bacterium | reverse complement strand
TGTATTTCACCCCGGCCAGGACGGCCGACGAGCTGAAGACCATGACGATCCCGATGACAAGGAGAAGGAGCGTCACGACGAGCAGGGGCTTGTCGAAGTTAAAGCGCCGATAGCTCTCCATGATCCCTGCCTTATCTCTCTTCCATTTTCCGGGCGAGGTTTTTCACCTCGCGCTTGAAGGTCCGTCCCCGTTCCTCGAAGTTGTTGAACATGTCCCACGAGGTGCAGGCCGGGGCCAGGAGCACGACGTCTCCGGGCGATGCCGCCTCGAACCCTTTTCGGACGAGTTCCTTGAAAGACACGGCCGTCTCGAGGGGTACCGTTCCCTCGACGGCGGCCCGGATCTTCCCGGCCGCCTGCCCGATGAGCAGGACCTTCCGGACCTTCTTTTCCAGAGGCTTCCGGAGGAGCGTGAAGTCGCCTCCCTTGTCCTTACCGCCCAGGATCAGGACGATCTTCCTATCGAAGCTTTCCAGGGCCTTGATGACGGCATCCACGGTCGTGGCCTTGGAGTCGTTGACGAAAAGGACGCCCTTGATGGTCCGGACGTTCTCCAACCGGTGTTCCAGTCCCTTGAATCCGTTAATCGTAGCCCGCATCCGTCCCGGAGCGACGCCGAAGAGATGTCCGACGAGGGCGGCGGCCATGACGTTTTCCAGGTTGTGAAGGCCCGGCAGCCGGACCTCCGCAGCCTTCATGAGGGGCGTTTCAGCCCGGTCCCGGAGAACGATCCGGCCGTCCCGGAGGAAGCATCCCCGGGCCACCTTCCTCCTCCGGCTGAACGCATAGACCTTGGACCTCGCTTCCGGCCTGAGGGCCCAGACCAGGGCGTCGTCCCGGTTGAGGATGGCGGCATCGCCCTTGACCTGGGCGAGGACGAGCTTCCTCTTGGCCGCGTGATAATCCTCGAAGGATCCGTGCCAGTCCAGGTGGTTCAGGGAAATGTTGAGGAACGCCGAGACCGCGACCTTGAAGTCCAGGACGGCGTCGAGCTGAAAGCTCGATATCTCGGTGACGTAGATGTCGTCGTCCCGGCTCCTGTCCGCGAAAGAGATGAGCGGGGTCCCGATATTGCCGGCCGCGAACGCCCTGAGGCCGGAGTCCTCGAGGATCCTGTGAGCCAGGGTCGTCGTCGTGGATTTGCCGTTCGATCCGGTGATCCCGACGATCCGCCCCTTGAGGAAGACGTAAGCCAGCTCGATCTCCGAGATCACGGGGATCCCTTTTTCTGCCGCGGCGCCCGTTTCAGGAAGAGGGGGAACGCCCGGACTCAGCACGACGAGGTCAACGCCAAGAAAGGATCCGATCCTATGGCCGCCCGTCTCGAACTCGACGCCCCGGTCCCTCAGAAGGGCGGCGCCCCGGCCCAAAGCTTCCCATGTCTTCTTTTCGGTGACCCGGACGTGGGCCCCCCGGCGGAGGAGGAAACGGCACAGGGCTTCCCCCGTCCTTGCGAGTCCCACGACCAGAACCTTCTTATCCTTCAATTCCATGGTCATCTCAGTTTCAATGTCGTCAGGCTGAAGAGCGCGAAGACGATGGCCAGGATCCAGAAGCGGATGACGACCTTTTCCTCGGGCCAGCCCATCAGCTCGAAGTGGTGGTGCAGGGGGGCCATCTTGAAGACGCGTTTTCCCCCGCTAAGCTTGAAATAGGTGACCTGGAGGAGGACCGAAAGCGCCTCCAGGATAAAAACGCCGGCCACGAAGAAGAGAAGGAACTCCTGCTTGATGAGGATGGCGATGAGACCCAAGGTTCCGCCCAGAGAAAGGGCCCCCACGTCCCCCATGAAGAGCTGGGCCGGGTGGCAGTTGAACCACAGGAAGCCCAGGCAGGCCCCGGCCAAAGCGCCGGCGAAGACCGTCAGCTCGGCGGCCGAGCTGACGTAAGCGATGCCGAGATAGCTCGACCACTTGATGTTTCCCACGATGTAGGTGAGCGCGGTCAGGGCCGTGGCGCTGAAGAAGGTCAGGCCGATGGCCAGACCGTCCAGCCCGTCGGCCAGGTTGACCGCATTGGACGAGCCGACCAGGATGAAGACGATCCAGGGCAGGTAGAACCAGCCCAGGTAAGCCGTCCAGCTCTTGACGAACGGAAGGGAGATGTCGAGGCTGAACTTTTTCGCGAGCCCGAGTCCGATGAGGGCGAGTCCGATGAGGGCCGCCAGGAGGAACTGGAGGGCGAACTTCTGACGGCTGGAAAGGCCCAGGGAGCGTTTCTTCCTGACCTTGAGGACGTCGTCCATGAAGCCGACGGCCCCGAAGAAGATCATCGCGCCCATGGCCAGCCAGATATAGATGTCCTCAAAGTTCCCCCAGAGAAGGGTCGGGAAGACCGTGCCGGCGATGATCAGGATCCCCCCCATAGACGGGGTGCCTTTCTTGGCATGGTGGGATTGCGGCCCTTCGGCCCGGATCTCCTGGCCGATCTGGCGCTTCTTGAGAAAGCGGATGAGCCAGGGCCCGAGGATGAGGCTTAGGAGCAGGGCGGTGAGCCCGGCCAGGGCCGTGCGGACCGTGATGTAGCGGAAGACGTTGAAGAAAAAAAAGGTCTTCCGGAGCGGGACGAGCAGCCAGTAAAGCACGATCTACTCCTTGATCCTTTCTTTGAGGGCCTCGACGATCCTTTCCATCCGGATACCCCTCGATCCTTTGACGAGGACTAGGTCCCCCTCCCTGAGGAGGGGAGCGATGCCCCCGGCCGCTTCGGCGGAGTCGGCGAAGGACAGCATGCATGCCGGGTCCATGCCCGCGGCCGCCGCCCCCTCGGCCATGCGCCTGGCGAGGGGGCCGACCGTGACCAGGAGGTCCCATCCCGAACGGGCGGCCGTCCGTCCCGCCCCGGCGTGGAACTCTCCTTCTTTTTCTCCGAGCTCGAGCATGTCTCCGAGCACGGCGACCCTCCTCGACGCAGGGAGGAGGATCAGGGTTTTCAGGGCCGCATCCAAGGCTCCAGGGTTGGAATTGTACGAGTCGTCGACGAGCCGGATGCCCTTCCCGAGCAGGATCAGGGTGCCTCTCATTGCAAAAGGCTTCAGCAAAGGCGCCCTCGCGATCACCGCTTTCATGGGCAAGGACAGGGCATAGGCCGCGGCCGCGGCTGCCAGAAAATCGTCGACGAAGCTCTCGTAGACGAAGGGGAGGTCGATCGTGGTTCCCTCGCGACCATATGTCAATTCGAGGCTCAATCCGTCATAGCCCCTGTGCCGGATATTTAAAGCCCGGACATCGCATGCGGGGGAGCGGCCGAAGACGACCCGCCGTCCTTTCCAGGAGGCGGCGATCCCGGCGACCAAGGGGTCGTCGCCGTTGAGGACGGCCGTTCCGCCGTTCTTCGTCCCATCCAGGATCTCCTTCTTGGCCAAAGCGATCCCTTCCATGTTGCCGAAGAATTGGAGATGGACGGGTTGGATATTGGTGATGACGGAGATGTCGGGCGGCGCGATCCGGGTCAAGCCGGCGATCTCGCCCGGGGCGCTCGTGCCCATCTCGACGACCGCCACCTGGTGCCCTTTTTCGAGTTTCAGGAGGGAGAGGGCGAGACCGAGGCG
>JALHVH010000452.1 GCA_022867105.1 Candidatus Aminicenantota bacterium | reverse complement strand
ACGATGCCGGCGACGAGCGCCAGAAGAATCGTGGGAACGAGGATGAGCCATCGTCGTTTCCAGAGAACATTAAAGTATTCGATGAAGTATTCGATCAACTCCACTTCATTATCGAACTGTTCCATAAGAACCTCATTGATGTTTTTGGCACCAACCTATGCATATAATGGTCCCCGGCCGTGCGCTTGTCAAGGAAAGAAGTAGGCGCCCCCTCTCATATGGCCAGGCTCAAAAGAACTGGGGATCATTTTGAAAAACGCGGCGTCGTCGAACGCCGAAAAAACTCCTTCGTAGCCGAACCAAGATGACCCGATCCCGAAAAACCGGACCGCTAAAAACTTCTATCGCAATTTTGGGCAATTATTGCATGCTTGATGACATTCCTGAATATGTTATATTATTTGAACGGAAGAAGATTTCTAGATCTGTTGTTTTTAATTTCGTAAAAGCGGGCCGCTTTTCATGGAGTAGATAGTGACCAGTATTTATAAGGTTTATTCTGATGTTGCGCGCGCACTGAACAGGAATGTTAATAATGCTGACCGCCCGGTGGTTTGCATCCAAGGACTGGGGTTCGTCGGTTTGGCGATGGGTATTGCGGTTGCCGGGGCGATAGACGCTTCAGGACGATCTGTTTTTAATGTCATCGGGGTAGATCTTCCGACCAGGGAGGGTCAGAAAAGAATCGATTCCATCAACCGGGGTATACTACCTTTTAATAATTCGGATAAAAAAATGTCTTCCGCTTTTGAAAAGGTCTGGAAAGCAGGGAATCTTCTCGCGACGGGTGATCCAGCCGTGTTTGCGCTTGCCGCCGTAACACTTGTCAGCATCAATCTGGATCTTGAATTCGAACGGAAAAAACCGGTCGTAAGAATGGACGGGTTTAAAAAAGCGATACGAACTTTAGGCGCGTATCTTCCTCAAGGAGCGTTGATCATTGTTGAGAGCACGGTTCCTCCAGGCACTTGTGAAAAGATAGTTGTTCCGGAGATCCGATCCATTTTGAAAGGGCGAAAACTGCCGGACGATGCTATTTTGATAGCACATTCCTATGAACGCGTCATGCCCGGAGAAAACTATCTGGATTCCATCATTAATTTTTGGCGTGTGTATTCGGGGTATACGGAAGAAGCCGCTGATAAATGTAAGGATTTTCTTTCAAAAGTGATCAATGTCAAGGATTTTCCGTTAACCCGATTGCATTCCATGACCGCGTCAGAAACAGGAAAAGTTCTTGAAAACAGTTATAGAGCGGTGAATATCGCTTTTATCGAAGAATGGGGCAGGTTTGCTGAAGCGGTCGGGATCGATCTGTTCGAGGTTATTGATGCCATCAGAAAAAGACCAACCCATAATAATATAAAACAACCGGGATTCGGCGTCGGTGGATACTGCTTGACAAAAGATCCGTTATTTGCCAAGGTCGCTGCGAGGGACTTATTCAACCTTAAAAACAACGAATTTCCTTTTTCAGAAAAAGCCATTGCGGTGAATAACAGCATGCCTCTGGTTACCCTTGATTCCATTGTCCGTCATTTCAACGGTGATCTCAATTCTAAAAAAATCATGCTGCTGGGCGTCAGTTATCGGCAGGACATCGGGGATGCGCGGTATTCGCCGGCCAGGATATTTTATGAAAAAGCCGTTCAGATGGGAGCCGTGATCGTTCCGTGCGATCCTTTATTGGATTATTGGCCGGAACTCCACATGCGGATCTATAAAGACCTTCCTCCGCCTGAGGGTTTTGATGCGGTCGTTTTGGCGGTTCAACATAAGGAATATCAGCAGCTTGATTTTCCGGTTTGGTTGAAAGAAAACCGTCCTTATATTTTTGATGCAAATGCCGTTCTTTCTTCGGAACAGCTCCGGAATTTAAAAAAAGCCGGATTTGAGGTCGGATCCATCGGACGGGGCTTGATGTAATAATGGATAGAAAATCCGTTTCTATAAATGAAAAAATAGAGTTTTAAAAATTATAAATTTTTGATCGTGCATAAAACAATAAAAATAGAAGGGAAATATTGAATGACCGCAATAAAAAAAATTCTCATTACAGGGGGAGCGGGGTTCATCGGTTATCATCTCTCCTCTCTTTTGTCGGCCCAAGAAGGATATCAGATCGATCTTTTGGACAATTTTCAGCGCGGCATGATGGACAGCGAATTGAAACATCTTCTGGCCAACGGTAAAGTACGGTTGATCGAACGAAACCTGCTTTCGAAGGGATGGCAGAAAGTAATTGATCGGGATTATCAGTATATTTATCATCTTGCCGCGATAATCGGCGTCATTCATGTCCAGAAACGTCCTTTGGAGGTGTTGCAGAATAACACGCTCATGCTTATCGGAATAATTGATCTTTGCAGAGAGCAAAAGGATTTGAAGCGTTTGATCTTTGCATCAACCAGCGAGGTCTATGCGGGAACACTCAAGCATTTTAACATGGAAATACCGACGCCTGAAACCACCCCGCTTGCTCTCACCGGACTGGATCTGCCGAGAACCAGTTATATGCTTTCAAAAATTTATGGAGAAGCCCTCTGCCATCATTCCGGTCTGCCTTTTACGATTGTTCGGCCGCATAATCTTTACGGTCCAAGAATGGGACTATCGCATGTAATCCCCGAACTTTTGCAGCGTGCTCACGCCACACCCCTTCCCGGTGTTTTGGATGTGTTTTCCGCCGACCATAAACGAACATTCTGCTATATCAGGGATGCGGTAAGAATGATGCGGGCTGTAGGTGAAATGCAAGAATGCATAGGACAAACATTTAATATCGGAAATCAAAGCCCGGAATATACAATAAAAGATGTCGCAAAAATAGTTCTGAGGACGGTTGGCAAGGATCTTAAGATCAAACCCGGCGAGAGCGCCGCGGGCTCGCCCGTAAGAAGGGCTCCTGATATGAGCAAGACATTCCGTATGACCGGATATGTTCCCGAAGTGGATCTTGAAAAGGGGATCGCTTTAACCTATTCCTGGTACAGTGAAAAAATATTTGATGGGAAACAAGAAAGCGCAAGGTGAGAACCGCAGGATCTTGATGTGGATGCAGGACTTGTATCACATCCGCTATAGCCAATAAGAACGACATAGGTCCGGATGATTTTCCCCTCCTCGTTCATCTTGAGAAGCCTCTTCTCCATCAAAACATAAAGGTTGTTTTTAGGGTCACTGCAGAGGCCCAAACAGGGGAAGAGCTTTTCCAGATCGGCATCTTTCCGGCCCGCGCCGCCTCCCTCGAGATCCAGGAGTGAAATTTTCTTTTGTCGGACGATATGCAGGTTTTTTCCATCCGAGCGCGGAATAGGGTCCGTGACACCTTCCATGGTCAGGTCACGGAATCCTTCATTTTTCCGGCAGAGGAAAATCGTCTGCCTGGGTTCGGAAATAATATAAATGCGGTCATTATCGGCGGTGACGAACTTCCTGGGGGAACGGCCATTCTAGATGAGCTTTCCCCATTCCGGATGCCGGATGAAATCCGAATAAACAACCGTTCCGATAGAGTCCATGCGGACCTGCATCAGAAAGTCATGGGACATCTTAGATGGAGCCAGGGCCCTGCCGGCTACGTATCGTAAGGTCCCGAGGGCGTCCAGCTTCTCCCGGGAGATTCTCTGCGGCGGCTTATAAGAGGCTTTCCGGTCGGAAGCCTCCAGCTGGGGGATCTCTGCCGCTTGGCTTTCCGGGCCCTGCTCGAGAACCTGCATCCGCTGAACCTCACGCGTACTCAAGGTGATAGTCTCCTTCATTCCCTCCTCCTGGAAGGGGACATTTTAGCTTGTCTGTTGAGGGGAACACTATTCCTTGGCTATCACACCGATTTCCGGGGTTCTTAACGCCATCATGAAATTCTGATATACTCGTTTTTAAATCGAGAGATAAGGCCTGCACCGAAAGGATGATCAACTCAAAATCGGAAGTCGGGTCGATGTTAAAAGTCGGCCTTCACAAAGAGAGGGTCAACAGCTATT
>JALHVH010000451.1 GCA_022867105.1 Candidatus Aminicenantota bacterium | reverse complement strand
GGCGCGCAGTTCACGAGCCCGGAGTTTACGGGTCGGCTCGAGGCGAAGGGCATCCGGATTTCGATGGATGGCCGCGGCCGGGTGTTCGACAATGTCTTCATCGAGCGGCTTTGGCGGACGGTGAAGTACGAGGAAGTTTATCTTCATGCTTACGAAACGGTGGACGAAGCGTGTCGGCGTCTGGCGAGCTACTTCATTTTCTACAACACGGAGCGGTTACATTCATCGCTCGGTTATCAAACGCCCCGGGACGTATATTTCGGGGGATCGACTCATGCGTTTCCGCAATCCTCGACAGAGCTGAGAGTTTGAGATGAATCGAATGGAGATCGTCGTTTCTAGGGCATCCTGGAGCGATGTTTTTTCGGACGACGCGGAAAATTCGCTTATTCCGGTCGTCCCGTGTTCAACAAAGTCCCGAAAGGGCCCGGCTACGATGCACCTTCCTTGCCCCACTTTTCTGTCCAAAGAATGGGGGGAAGTTCACTTTGCTTGACTTCTTTTCCTGGCACAACCTATACTTCCTCATGATGATTGATGGGGAAAAGGTTGATTATTTTAGATGGATTAGGAGGAATGCATGAAATCCAAATGTATTTTGCTGATTTTAGTCCTCTTGGTTCTCTGTTTTGGCTGTTCATCAAAAGATAAAAGCGAGGGCGGAGCGCCTGCGAGTGAGGCTGAAAAAGCAGAACCCTCACAGGCCGCACCTGTATCTCAGCCCGCTTCGCAAGCAGACCTGAACAGAGACCTTGTCAGTGCCGCCCTAAATGGCGATTTTGCAGAAGTCCAGAGACTGGTCAAAGCGGGTGCCGATGTGAATGCCAGTGACAGCATGGGCCACACGGCTTTAATGCGCGCCTCCCAAAACGGCTACGTCGAAATTGCCAAAGACCTGCTTCAAGCAGGCGCCGATTGCCAGGCTAAGCGTGAGGGCGGTCGGACAGCCCTGATGGATGCGTGCGACGACAACCGTCCGGAGGTCCTCAAAGTCTTGATCGAAGCCGGCGCTGATCCCAATGCCAAGGGGGACGACGGCATAGGACCTATGTTCTGGGCGGCCGGATATGGATATACAGAGGTTGTCCGTAGCCTGATCAAGGCGGGAGCCAGGATCGAAGATCCCATAGACCAATTTGGAACAACACCGCTTATGCATGCCGTAGGAAGCGGCAAGCCGGAAACCGTTATGGCGCTTTTGGAGCTCGGCGCACAGATTAATGCCAAAGATACTTCAGGGAAAACCTCGCTAGCCCATGCTAAGGCAGAAGGGAATAGTGAGATTGTTGATATTCTGCTGAAAGCCGGCGGAAAAGAATAAAATCAAGGTTTATTCTTGGGCTCCGTACCGCCGGAACAAAGATCTTGGCCAGGTCGGATTCTTCTGTATTTGAACAAGTGCTATGCAAATGTAGTACAAAATCGCACAGTCCACGCCACCCTAGAGGCCCCTCTTTTCCTTGCTACATTCTCTCGGGGAAAAGAGGCTTGTATTTTGCTGGTTTTGGGGAAGTCTCGGGCTGGTCTGATTTCAGTAAATTAAGCCTCTTGCGGGAACGAAGCAGGTCAGCCCGCCAGCCAGTCAAGTG
>JALHVH010000063.1 GCA_022867105.1 Candidatus Aminicenantota bacterium | reverse complement strand
TCATCTATGTGGACGGGATCAAACGGGAGCTCAAGGCCTACATCAACACCGAAAAGCGCTATACGGTGACGCTGAAGGAAGAATCCTAGTCGCGAGAATCCAACCTAGCCTCTTACGTCCTTATCATATAGAGGCAAAAAAGCTTGCAAACTGTATCTGAAATGGGTACGGAGGAATCGTTCCATCTGAGGAAAATCCTCCGCTTGGCTGGGACTCCGTATTCAATGATTATTAAAATAACGTTAATAATTATAACAAACCATTGACAGATAATATAACAAGCGTATAATGATTGCGGGAGAGAAAATTCCATGGCTCATTTAGGCTTGCGTATCAAAAAGTACCGGGAGAGCCGGGACCTGAGCCAGGAAGCCTTGGCCAGGCTCCTGGGGGTCTCGCGGCCGACGATGTCGCTCATCGAGAACGGACAGAGAAAAGTCAGCGCTGAGGATATCAAGACGCTTAGCGAGCTCTTCGGAGTATCGGTCGAGGCCCTTTTCGACGAGAAAAAGGAGCCTCAGCTTGTTATCAGAGAGACCGCCGCGGAGTACAAGAAGAGAGAGCCCGAAATGCGGATCGACATCCCCCGGAAAAACCTAAGGAAATTCAAGGAAGTCCTTCTCTATATCATTTCTAAAGTCGGGGCCAAGGCGAATGTCGGCGAGACCGTGATTTATAAACTGCTGTATTTTATCGATTTTGATCATTACGAACGATACGAAGAACAGTTGATCGGCGCCACATACAAGAAAAATAAATACGGCCCGACGCCCATAGAATTCCGCAAGGTTATCGACCAAATGATCGAGGCGAACGAAATCGTTAAGATCCCCAACAAATACTTCAATTACCCCCAAACGAAATACCTCCCGCTTCGGAATTCCGACCTGTCTCAATTGAACGCCAGGGAAAAGGATGTTATCGATCATGTCCTTAACAGGCTTTCCGACATGAACGCCGGCCAAATAAGCGAATATTCCCACAACGATGTCCCGTGGCTGACCACCGATGAGGGCGGCATCATCCCTTACGAGGCCGTTTTTTACCGCACGCCTGCTTATTCGGTGAGGAAAGATGACATCAACGCCGACGTTCCGTGAGATCGTGCACCTGCCCGAATTCGAGCGCGATCTGAAGGGTCTGATCAAACGGTTCCGGACGCTCGAGGAGGACCTGGCGACGCTCCTGAAGATACAACTCGTCCTTTTTCATAAATTGGGGGTCGATAACAAAGGCGTTTTCGAGATTCCCGGTATGCCTTTTGATGAACCCAGAATGTATAAGGTCAAGAAATTCGCCTGCCGGGCCCTGAAAGGGCGCGGGGCCAATTCCGGGCTGCGGCTTATCTACGCGCACTTTGAGGCGATGGACAAGATCGAACTCGTCAAAGGCTAAGCCAGGATATCAAACGACTCAGAAACAGCTTTATTTCAGTTGTCTTTTAGATTGTTTTCTCAATGAAAAAGAAAGCTGCGGGCCTGCCAGACCTTCTTTTCAAAGATTAGCCTTCCTCTTATCACTTTTTAATATAATATTCTCCCTCCCATTCGCTCATCATTATAATGCTTGAAATCATCTGATTCTTAAATTTGCTACTACCTTGAATCCCTATGTACTGACCGGTCCCCCTTACTAATTCCATTTCTCCCTCAAGGGTCATAATGGGCTTGCCTTTAGGAGAAAGAGTCGTCGTTGCTTTCCCCTTAAATTTTGAATAGACCACATCCCCATTCTGAGACATCTTTATATAGCCCCAGAAAGGCCCGTTACCTTTGATGTAGTCAGCGCAGGATATAAATGAAACCTCTGCGCGATCCATAAATTTGTGCTCACCCGTACTCCAATTCATGCCTTCCCACTTGCTGATGAGAATCATGTGGCCTTCGACATCATCGAATGCGATCGTTGGGCGCTCGGTGTAGGCATAGGTCCCTTTTCCAGAAATCTTTATCCTCTCCTGAGCTGTGGACGATACACAAAGACCAAAAATCAGGGCGAGACTGAATAAGAGTCCCATCCAGGGTTTGGGTTTAAAAATATGCATTTTCCTCTCCTTTTAAAAAGATTAGGCCCGCAGCCTTTTTTATCTTAACAATTTATGTCTTCAGATGGGTAGGAAATTGTTTTTTATGATCTAACGCTCCCCCTCGGAGTCTCAAAACCACATTATTATCTTAATATCATCTGAAGATGAGAATGTCAAGTTTTGCCGTCCTCATAGATAAGGGACGCAGACAGACCGATAAAATTCTCATGACGTGCGTTTTTAGAAAAAGTACGGGATCAAACGGTTCAGGCCTATTTGTAGATGTCTCCTCGAGTATCGACATCGAGGATTCTTATGTCCGGGCCCTTCCATATGAAGAGGATTTTGACAAGTATTTAAGGCTGCTCTTACTGTAAAAGATATTCATAAGCCGCATCTTCTTGCATTATGAATAGACGTTTGGACAGAGAAGGAACTCTCAACTCAGCGAGAAAGAGATTGCCCGAATCGTGATGGCCTGCCAATACGAATTCAAACTTCACAGGGATTTCAGGTGCCTGCGGCCCCCATCGCGGTTTTATAGCTCTTGCCGCGTTCAGCGACTAGGTGTTCGATTTTCCCCCATTCCTCTTGGCTGTAGGCATTTTTCTCTTTGATTTCACACGGCATGAAAAAGATGCCCTTATCCGTACTGGCCCATAGTGAGAAATTTGGGTTGTTGAGGGAGTCATTATTTAAGGAGGCCAAAGTAAAGGGTGTGGTCCCTTGACAAAGCGTATTCCATGTAATACAAATAATACAGAGGTGACCGATATGGTTATGCTCTCTGTCAGGCTTTCCGAGGAAACGCGTCGCCGGCTGGACAGGCTTTCCGAGAAGACGAAAAGGACCAAGACGTCCTTCATCCGTGAGATGATCGAAAATTCCCTTGCGGATTACGAGGAGGCGTACACGGCGCTCGACAGGCTCAACGAAAAGAACGCCAAGTATCTGACCAGCGAAGAGTTGGAGAAAGAGCTTGGCCTATGACGTCATATGGCACGAAAAGGTCAAAGCCGACCTTGGATCATTGACGAAACAGGATGCCTCTCGCGTCTTGGCCAAGATTAAAGAGCATCTCTTGCCGGACCCTTGTGCGGCGGGTAAACCCCTCAAAGGGGTCTTCAAAGGGCTGTACAGGTACAGAGTCGGGGCCTACAGGATCATCTTCGCCGTGGATCATGCCGAGCATCGCGTGATCGTCCTTCATGTGAAACATAGAAAGGACGCCTATCGCGGCCGTGACTGATCTCCGGTCTTCTAAGCGCCGCCGCTGAATTCATGCCTGGGCCTGCGCATTTGCTCTTGACGTCATGACGTTATAATGTTATAACGTCTTCATGTAGTGAGGTGCCATAATATGGAAAAAGCCAGCAAGCGTGTTACGGTCTATCTACAACCCGAATCCCATCGCGCGCTCCGGATCAAATCGGCGGAGACGGAATATTCCGTCTCCGACCTGGTGAACTCGGCCGTGAAACAGGCGCTTCTCGAGGACGCCTTTGACCTGGAGGCCTTCGATAAACGGGCCGGTGAGCCGCTTCTCGTCTTCGAAGACGTCGTTAAGACCCTCAAGCGTGATGGAAAGATATAGGGTTCTCATCAAGAGAACCGCGGCCGACGAACTGGGCAGGATCCCCAAAAAGGACCTTCGCCGGATCGTTGAGCGGATCCGGTCGCTCGGGGACGAGCCGAGGCCTCAAGGCTGCGAGAAGCTCTCGGCCCAGGAACGGTACCGGATACGGCAGGGGGTCTACAGGGTCGTTTATTCGATCGATGATGCCGGTCGGAAGGTCGAAAAAGTCGGCCACCGGAGCGAGGTCTACCGGAAGTAATCACGCGTCGGGTCGAGGCGGAAAGTGCGGTGCTCGGCATGGGCTCACAGCGCCCAGCAGATCAACTGGATCTGGGCGGGAGGCCGAGCATCCGTCGGAGCTTGTTGAAGTCGACCCATGGTCGCGTGGCCGGCGTCCCGTCCTGCATCCGGTCGTAGTAATCGAGGAGCGATTGGAGCTTTTCCCGGCCTTTCTCGGTTTTCGCGGCCTGGAGCGGCGTCAGATTCCCGAGAGCCGGCACCCTCTCCCGGGGCCACTTCTCGAAGTAATGCTTTTCCGTGTATTGACGGAGTGCCTCCTGGACTTCCGGACGGGCATTGAGATCATCGTTTTCCTTTCGTAGGGCTTCCAATTCCTCCGGCGATATCGGAGGCGGATCGCCTTGCTGTCGATAGAGGGTTTTCTCGAGAATGAGCAATCCAGGAAGATGGCCGGCGAGCTTGGCCTCGAGCCGGACGGTCCGCTCCCGGGAATTCGTCTCTGCGACGAGGCGGCCGTCCTTAAATCTGAAGCTGCCGAGCACGGTTCGGGGCTCATCGGGGACAGCATGGCTTTTTCCTTTCAGCCAGGTCCAGGAGTCGTCCTTTTCGTTATAGCTGAAGCTCCGGAGAGCGGCGAGTTTCTTGCGGACCGCCTTCTCGTCCCTGATCCGGAAATGCATCTCTGTGAAGATGATTTCATCGCGGTCCGTGTTGACGAGCCGTGGAAACGACGGGGGCGGCCATTCGCTTAGGACCGAGGATAACATGGTTGGGGAGGCGTTGTTGCCCATATAGATGTACTCGGCCCAGAATAAGGCTGACGCTTTCTGGGATTCGTCGAACAGCCGCTCGGAAGGAACGCCGATCGAGAGGGGGCTTTTAAGGAAATCCTTAGCCTGACGGCGGACCACGCGTTCGAACTGGCCGCGCGTATCGGACTCAAAAACGTAGGGAGTCGTATAGCTCAAAGCTCTGTCAGGGGGGCCTATGAGACGCGTGAACCAGATCTCTCCGGTTCCGGGCGGGGTTTCAAAAAGCTCGCGGAAATAGTAAACGTGCCAGAGCTTTCCTGTTCCAAGCTCATCGAGGACGGCGATATCGGGCCCGGGCTCGAGGACCTCATAGAAGCTGGAGTAACTATCGGCCATGTGCCGGAGGCAGGTCGGGCCGGGTTCAACGAGCTTTACGGTGAGCGGATCGTCGAGGACGCGCTCCACAATTGTTTTACGGCTTTCGCCGAAGCGGAGGTCAAAGTACAGCCAGCTTATGAAGTGGCTGTCCATGATGCCGCCCTCCTTGCCGGGGCGGAGCCGTTTCTCGAAACGAATCCTGGCTTTCTTGAGCTCGGGCCCGTCTTTCTCGAACCGGATGCACTTCTGTGCATGCAGGCCGAGAAAGGGAAGGAGCTCGAAATATTTATCGGCAGGCGTGCCGATCCGCACGTCATCAGGGAGGAGGAAGCTGTCGACGGAATCGTCAAGGCCACAGCACTTCTTGAACTTCTTGCCGCTGCCGCAGGGGCAGGGATCGTTCCGGCCGGGTTTGGTTGCCATGCAGGATAAAGATACCGCATCTTAGTTCGGGGACACAATACCCTTTTCCTTGGAAATAACATATGATCCGAGATATAACATCTACTGAGAAAATCCAGTTCGCCGGGCGTCCCTTGATGAGAGAGGAGTTTGGCAGATAAACACTTGACATATCTCCGATATGTAATAATAATATGCATTGGAGATATGCATGAGGACAACATTGATCATCCCTGACGACTTGATGAACGACCTGGTGGAGGAAACTGGCGAGAAGAGCAAAACCCTCCTCGTCCGCCGTTCTCTCGAGCAGATGCTCGAGCGGGTCCGTCGCGAGAACCTGAAACGCCTGCGGGGGAAGATCGATCTGGATATCGATCTGGAAACGCTGCGGACGAAAGACCTCACATGAAGCCGGAATATTTCGTCGACACGAGCGTCTGGATCCCGTATTTCCGGGAAGGCGGATCAGAACATGGGGATTTCATCGATGAGCTCATCGACGATGGTCGCGTCCACATCAACGGTATCGTCCTCGCCGACCTTCTAACCGGGGCGAGGAATCCGACCGAGCTCGACCGGCTGGCCTCGGCCCTGGCCGGGCTCAAGCTCGTCCCGAGCGACCGGGCCTCCTCCGAGTCCGCCGGCCGCAGCGGGTTCGCACTGAACAAAAAGGGCGTATCCGTCCCGCTGAGCGATATCATCATCGCCACGGACTGCATCGATCACGGCCTCGTCCTCATCGAATCGGACGGGCATTACGCCGTGATCGCCGCCCATCTCCCCCTCAAACGGCACGCGCAATCCGGTCGCGTTCCGGAATGATCCTTTGAGCGTCCACTAACCTGGATATCTTTTTCATCCCGGCCTGCAATGATCTCGTTCGCGAAGCTGTGGAAAATGCCGCGATCTTGAAATACTGTTCTAGTATTTTTTTTGATTACTTATCTGCCTTCACTTGGCCTGCCGGTTCCTCCCTGGTTTCTTCTGCTTTCTTTTTCATTGTTGCCTTGCCTTCTTCGGGGGATTCCGTCGTTTTCTGGCTTTTGCCGCCTTCCGGTGCTTTCGGAGGGGCTGCTTTCTTTTCCGCTTTTATCTTTTTTTCCTTGCCCGCTTCGGGGGCTTTCTTAGGCTTCTCGCCTTTACCGCCTTCTTGTTCTTTCTGGGGGGCTGCCTCCCTTTCCGCCTTTATCTTCGCCATTTCTTCCGTTCTCTTTTCGTTGTCGGCAATCAGCCTCAGCCTTTTATTCACGCCCCTGATATTTGCCTGCAATTTTCTAACGAGAGTATCTTTGTCGGCCTTGGGAGATTTGATCCCCTTCCCAGACAAGAAAAACAGCCGATCTTGCAGTTCATGTTCGAAATATGCCTTTTGCCGCAT
>JALHVH010000450.1 GCA_022867105.1 Candidatus Aminicenantota bacterium | reverse complement strand
GGCTATCAAGACGACGGCCAGAAAGGACGGCTCCGAGTATGTCATCAACGGGTCCAAGTGCTTCATCACCAACGCCGGTGTCGCCGACCTCTTCGTGGTCTTCGCCAACGCGGCGCCGGAGAAGGGCCCTCGGGGGCTCAGCGCCTTCGTCGTTCCCAAGGCGACCCACGGCGTCTCCATCGGCAAGGTCGAGGACAAGATGGGACACCGGGCCTCTAATACGGCCGAGATCTTCTTCGAGGACGCTCGGGTCCCGGCGGAGAATATGCTGGGCCGCGAAGGCCACGGCTTCCAGGCCGCTATTAAGACGTTCGACCGGACGAGGCCGGCGGTCGGTGCGGCCGGCGTCGGCGTCGCCCGGGCGGCAATGGAGCATGCCATCGAATATGCCAAGACGCGAGTCCAGTTCGGCAAACCCATTGCCGTCTATCAGAATACCGCCTTCAAGATCGCCCAGATGGCCATGGAGATCAACGCCGCCCGGCACCTTGTTTGGCATGCGGCCTGGCTCATCGAGAACGGGAAGGCCGGAGGCAAGGAATCCGCTATGGCCAAGTGTTATGCCTCGGATATCGCCATGAAGATCACCGTGGACGCCCTCCAGATCTTCGGCGGTTACGGCTACATGAAGGACTATCCCGTCGAGAAGCTGGTACGGGACGCCAAGCTCCTGCAGATCTATGAAGGGACGAACGAAATTCAACGGCTGGTGATATCGAGAGAGGTCATCGGCCCGATCATCTCTCGATGATCGCGACGAGGTCCTCCTCGACGCTTTTCGCGGGGGCCTCAATGATGCGGCCCTTTTCCTTCCCGTCCAAGAATATAAGGAAGGTGGGGATCTTCAGGATGTCCCTGCCTTGATAAAAGGCCGCTCGTTTCGTCTTGTCCTCGGGGACGGCGAGATAGGACGTTTGAATGAGGGGGGTGTCAGCCATCTCCAGGACCTTGAAGTATTCGCTCACGCGGGTTTTGCTGTCGGAACACCATGTGCCCAAGAAGACATCGACATGGACTTCCCGGGCCAGGGCTCTCAGCTTTTCGATGACTTCCGGCTTCGGTTGATAAGCGGCCACGACGGGACGCCACTCAGGGCATCTCTCAAGAACCTCCGCCTGGGTGACGGGGCCCGTGAGCTCGGTTTGTCCATAAAAAGGAACAGTTGAGGATACCAGGAGAATAGAAAAAAATGTTCGCGCCTTCATGCGTCTCTTATTCATGGAATAAGAGTACGGAGCGCTATTCTTCGATGTATTCCGGGATCAATCCGAGAACGTCGATGCCGGCTCCCTTTGCGATGTCCATGACTTCCGTGACCTTGCTGAAGGGGAGCTTGGCTTCGGCCCGGATGAAGATCGTCTTGTCCTGGCGTGTCGAATAGATACGCCGGAGCTCTTCCAGGAGCATTCTCAGCTCGATGGGGTCTTTATTGATCAGGATGGTGTCGTTCTTTTGAACGGTCAGGACGACCAGGCCCGTGGGCTGTCCGCCGGAGGAGTCCGCCTGGGTTTCGGGCAACTTGACATCGATGCCTTTCTGGACGAGAGGGGTGATGACCATGAAGATGATCAGTAGAACCAACAAAACGTCGCACAAAGGGACAACATTGGGTTCGGCTTTTGACATTCTGGCCTCCTTATATCTACTCTAGCCCTCTAGAGACAGCCATTTTAAGCCAAAGACCCTCATCTTGTCAACGGGTATTTGCGGACGGGCCCGCATTTTGACTTCGCGGCCCCCCTGTGCTATAAGAATTTCTTCAATTTCTTCTTAACGAGGATCGGGAGCTTGCGATGAACGTTCTGATTTTGCTCGGCATCTCCATCGTCTGTTTCGGGCTGGGCGGCCGCTTTTATTCAAGGTATATCGCCCGCAAGCTGGGTGAGGACCCGAACCACCCCACGCCGGCCGTGCGGCTCAACGACGGTCGTGATTATGTGCCGACCAAGACTTACGTCGTCTTCGCCCATCACTTTTCGGCCATTGCCGGTGCGGGCCCCATCCTGGGGCCGACCATGGCCGTCCTTTACGGTTTCGTCCCGGCCTGGCTCTGGGTCGTCCTCGGCGGGATCTTCATCGGCGCGGTCCACGATTTCACGACGCTGTTCATCAGCATGCGGGAGGGCGGGAAGTCGATGGCCGAGGTCGCCCGCAAGACCCTGGGCGATAAGGGGTTCAACCTCTTTATCGCGTTCACGATCGTCATGATCGTCCTTGTCACCTCCTCGTTCCTAAGCGCGACCTCGATCTCCCTGACCTCCCTCTGGCCCTTGGCCAAGATCGGCGTCAGGGAAGGAGAGACCTTCCTCAAGACGGTGGTCAAGGACGGTATCGTCATGGGGCGCATCGGCGGCATCGCTTCCATGTCCGTCATCGTCATCACGCTCTGCTCGCCGCTGCTCGGCTGGCTGATCTACAAGAAGGGGCTCAGAACGGCTTATTCCTACCTTATTGCGTCCATCATATGCGTGGGCTCCATCCTGCTCGGCATCGCTCATCCTGTCACCTTGACCCCGACAACGTGGATGATCATCATCTCCGTCTACGTGCTCATCGCGGCCGGGGCCCCGGTCTGGCTGATCCTCCAACCTCGCGATTTCATCAACGTCCAGATCCTTTACGGCGGCATCGCCCTGATGGTCCTGTCGCTCTTCAGCGCCGGTTTCAGCGGCCTAAGGGTGACCGTCCCCAGCCTCAACCTCCATGAAGGCGTCCAGAATCTGGGCCTGATCTGGCCGATGATGTTTTGCATCGTCGCCTGCGGTGCCATTTCGGGCTTCCACTGCCTCGTAGCCGGCGGCACGACGGGCAAACAGCTTTCCAAAGAAACCGACGCCCGACGGGTGGGATACAACGCGATGCTCCTCGAATCCCTGCTCGCCGTTTGCGTCCTGCTGGCCATCGGCGCGGCCATGAGCTTCGCGGACTACAAGTCCATCGTCTGGCCGACCGACCCCGCGATCAAGTCCAATCCCATCCTTGGCTTTTCACTGGCCGCGGGCCAGCTCTTCAACCGCGGGCTGGGCATCCCCGTAGCCCTGGGGACCGTGTTCGGGATTTTACTTGTGGAAGGGTTCGTCATCACCACCTTGGACGCGGCGGTCCGACTCAACCGCTACCTCTTTGAAGAGCTCTGGACCATTGTCTTCAAGAAGGCCCCGTCCCTGCTCAGGCGATACTGGTTCAATTCCGGGATCTCCGTCGCGCTCATGTGGGTCTTGGCCACCTCGAACGCCTTCAACGCCCTGTGGCCCGTTTTCGGGACCGCCAACCAGCTCCTGGCCGCCCTGAGCTTGCTGGCCGTATCAGCCTGGCTCCTCCTCCAGAAGAAAAAGACGACCTTCACTCTTGTCCCCGCTGTGTTCATGTTCCTGACGACCCTCGCTTCGCTGTCCATCCTTCTCACGAGCTACATCCGGAAGAGGAACTATGTCCTGATTGCGGCCGACCTGACGCTCTTCCTGCTTTCCATCGGAGTGATCGGGCTCTTCGTCAAGATGTTCGTTCGGAAAAAAACGGAGGCTGCCGAGGCCTAGTTCCCGGCCCCGAGAAGATATATTGCAGCCTGCCTTTTATAAGAAAAAAACTATGGGCGGGGCCGAAGCGGCTGTCGATTTCCGTGATGGGAGGGCATGGGGGAAGGGCTGCAGCGACCATGCGGAGATCAGCCTGAGAAGAGCGTCCGACGAGGGCAGCCACAGGCCTCCGACGGACGGAGACACG
>JALHVH010000449.1 GCA_022867105.1 Candidatus Aminicenantota bacterium | reverse complement strand
CCCCTTCACCTCTCCCAACGAGGAGGACCTCGGGTTCCTGGAGTCCGACCCGGCCAGGGTCAGGGCCAAGGCCTATGACATCGTCCTCAACGGCACCGAGATCGGCGGCGGCTCGATCCGGATCCACGACATGGGCCTCCAGCGGAAGATCTTCAAGGCGCTCGGCCTCACTCCCGAAGAGGCCGAGCAAAAGTTCGGCTTCTTTCTCGAGGCCCTGGGTTACGGAACGCCGCCCCACGGCGGGATCGCCATAGGCTTCGACCGGATGGTCATGCTCCTCGCCGGCGAGGAGTCCATCCGCGAGATCATCCCCTTCCCCAAGACCACGAGCGCCCTCTGCCTCCTCACCGGATCACCCTCGGCCGTCGACGAAAAACAGCTGGATGAGCTGGGGATAAAGGTCAAGAACTAAAACAAACGTATTATATAGTTTGACATCTGTTCTTAAGGGACCTGAAGCCGCCCTCACTCCCCCGGCCCCCGGGGGAACCAGTCCCGTCGGTTCCCCCCGTCGAAAAAGCCGACGGGTCCCCCCTCCGCTACGGGGGCTTGAGGACGGCATTCAGGACCGTTTGTACATAAGAACTTTTTTTATTGCGGGATGAGTTGTTCTTTATTTATTAGCTATTTCACTTCGCTGACGGCTGCATTCAGGACCCTCTTGGAGGTCTTCTCCTGGGCGAAGAAGACGACCCGAAGCCTGGACCGGTCGATCCGGGAATGCTTCTCCGGGAAGGTGAACGACATCTCCTGTTCATATTTCGAGACGCGCTCCGCCGCGGCGGCTTCGGACGCCGGGATGCTGATCGCGAACGATCCTGCTTGGAGGGCGGCCTCATCGAGGGCGACGAATTCCCGGACGACCATCTTGTGGAAGACGACGCCGTTTCCGCCGCGGAATTTTTCCTCGGTCTGGACCAAAGCCAGGTTGAAATCCGTGCCCGGTCCCGTTTTGTCCGCCTTGTCCGTTCTGAATTCGACGATCACGGAATCGTCCTTCAGGGCGGCCTTGACGTCCAGCTTGATCGCCGGGGCCCCCGGGGCGAGGGCGTTGACCTCCTCTGAAAACTGACGGTACTTCTCTTCAGCCAAAGCCCGGACTCCTCCGCTGCTCGTCTTCTTCGTACCGTCGAAAAAGGCCTGGGGAGTGCTGTTGACCCCGTAATATTGGGCCCTCAACCGGGTAGCGTGGTTCATCATGGGGTCGGGCCGGGGAATAGGCAGGTGGTACTCGAGGACGGCCACGTATTTCGGCCCATAGGCCTCTATCAGGCCGTCAAAACCCAGGTCGGCGGCAACGCAGGGCGGGCATTCGGTACCCGTAAAGAGCTCGGCCAGGACGGTTTTGCCCATCCACGCCGCCGCCGGCTTATAGGGCAGGGGGCGGAACGGGATCTCCCGATCTTTGGCTTCGAGCAGGGCGTCGAATCCCTGGGTGCCGCCATGAAGCTTGCCGTAAAGTTCCCGGGCCCTGTCGACGGAGTCCCGGTGGTTTTCCACGGCGGCCTCGAAATAGGCGTCAAAGGCTTCCTTGTTCCGGTCGAGCCGGGCATAAACCCGGCCTAGGGCATAATAAGTGCCCTTGTCCGCCAAGCCGCCCTCCTGTTTGAACCTGTCCAGAAGATCCAGGGCTTTCTGGACTTGGCCTTCGTTCAGAAAAGCCAGAGACTCGGGGATGTAAAGGTCGGCGATATGGGCTTTGAGGTATTTCGCCGCATCCGGAGGCACAACCTTCATGAATTCGGGGTCCCGGGCAAGTCTCAAGCCCTCTTCACAATAATCCAGGACGGCCCGCGTGACCCGGCCCTTGTCGAACTTAGCCAGGTTCGAATGATTGAGGATATCCATGCTCGAATAGTAATAGACGAGCACCCGGCCGATGCCGGTGGCCGATTGGATGCTGCTCTTCTGAAGTTCCAGGATGGGTTCGACGGCCTCGGCCATTTCGGTGCGGGCTTTGATCAGCGCATTGTCCACAAGGACCAGGAACTTGGCCTGAGGATAGGCCGCCTTGATCTTCTCCAGCTCTCCGATCCGCGCATGGAGGTCCTCGATCTTCATGGCGCTGAGGAATTCCCTGTACCCCTGCACGCGTTCCTTCGTCTGGGCAGCGGCCGCCGATAAACAGACAAGTCCTAATACAACAACGGCGTACGTCAAGATCCGGATGTTTCGTTTCGTCATCTTGTCCTCTTTACCGGGTTCATTCCTTGCGGATATTATACATCACCCGACTCGGGAAGGCTCCATAACGAACTTGGCGATCAAGCCGTTCCGGCCTACGGCCCAACCGCTTCCGTCCACCTTGGAGAAGCTGACGCCGTGAAAGCCTGCCGGGCCCTGGACAGCCGTCCAGGTTTTGCCGAGATCGAGCAAATAATCCGATCCGCTGGGCCCTGCGGCGACCAACATCAGGGGTTTTGTCCCGGGCACCGGCGCCACGCATTCCCTGAATCCTGAGGGCCGCCGGGTTTCCACCAATTCCCAAGTCTTTCCGCCGTCATGGCTGACGGCGGCATTTCCAAGCGCCGCCAGTTCGTCCTGATAATCGCCGCCGCTGTCGCCTACATCCTACTGGAACAAGTCGCCTGGATCGAGCGTTACGAATTTGTCCAGGAGCACCGGGACCGTGTTATCCTGCGCATCGCCGCCCTCATCCCGCCCCGCGCTGATGTCTTGACGGTGCTCAAAGACAAGGTTACGGGCCTGCTGAGCCCGGGCGTGGATGTCCGGATCGAACTGGTCCCCGAAATTCAACCCGGCTCCGGTGGCAAGTACAGAGTGCTTCGCTCACTTCTCGGCTCGCCCTATGATTTGAAATTATAGGGCTTTTCCCATCTCTCGCCGGATGGACTAGGATGGGATTTAGGACATCAGGCGTCCTCTTTTTTCTTCTTGCGGCTCCAGTAGATATATCCCGGAATCCCGATCGCGACCCAGACCAGCCCCATCAGCGAGTTGATCATGGGCGCCCGCCCGGACTGGAAATTCTGAATGTCCGAGTAAAGGGTGAAGAAGATATAGACCGAGGCAAAGAAGATGAAGATGATGGGGGTGATCGGATATCCCCAGACTTTGTACGGCCGGGGCGTGTCAGGCATGCGCTTGCGCAAGGTGAAGACGCTCAGCGCTCCCATGGCGTAAAAAATCCAACTGACGAAGATGAGCATATCGGTGAGCTGGTCGAATGTGCCGCTCAGCACGAGGGCCGAGGCCCAGATCCCTTGAACGACAAGAGAGGCGGCCGGCGTCCGGTAACGGGGATGGACGTTGCCGAGGCGGCGAAAAAACAGCTTCTCCCGGGCCATGGCGAAATAGACCCGGGCCGACATCATCGCGATCCCGTTGACCGCCCCGAAGGTCGAGATCATGATCGCGATGGCGATGAGGGAACCGCCCCATTTGCCGAGAAAACTATTGGCCACATCCACGGCCACCAGATAGCTTTCGGAGTAATTCTTGGCCATCGTCGAAACGGGGATGACGTAGATATAGGCCAGGTTGACCAGGACGTAGACGACGATGACGATGACGACGGTCAGGGCCATCGCCCGGGGGAGGTTTTTCTGGACGTTCTTGATCTCCCCGGACATGTAGGTGACGTTGATCCAGGCGTCATAGGCCCAAAACGCCCCGGCCATGGCCATGATGAACATAAGAAAGACCGGTGGAGATCCAGCCGCGGCAATCGGCGCCGCCTCGGTGAAATGGGCGAAACTGCCCTGTCCCAGGGTGAAGGCCAGGACGACGATCCCAGCCATGACCGCGACCTTGAGGGCGGTGACGATGACCGCCAGAGCGCTCCCGAATTTCACCCCGAAGTAGTTGATCGTCGTCAGGAACATGATCAGGGCGATCGTGCAGAGTTTCAGTCCAATCGACTTGAACGGCGTCATCGCCCCGATGAAGGGAATAGGGATGCTGATCGCTTCCCAGGCGGCAGGCAGGCGCGGAAACTTGATGAACGTTCCCAAAGAATCGGAAAAGATATAGGCGATCGCCGCGATCGAGCCGGTTTGAATGACGATGAAGACGGCCCAACCGTAGAGATACCCGACGAACCGGTTGAAGCCCTTATTGAAGTAAATGTACTGCCCGCCGGGGTCCTGGAACATGCCCGAGATCTCGGCGATGGACAAGGCGCCGAAGAGGGTCAGGATCCCGGCAACGACCCAGACGAGGATCAGGAGTTCGGGCGATCCGAGCTGGGAGGCCATGAGGGCGGGTTTTTTGAAGATACCGGAGCCGATGATGGAGCCCACGCCGCAGGCAATCGCGGCGATGAGGCCCATTTCCCGGCTGAGTTCCAAACGTTTCGAACCGTTGGGCGCGTCGGCCATGGGCGAATCCTTTCGCAGCCGATTATAGATGTTCGATCCCTTTATATCAATGCCATATTCATAAGGCGTCAGATAGTCCAGCGCCTGGTGAGGGCGGACTCTGTCGATTGAGCTCTGCCGTGACGAGAGCCGGCTCCACCAGAAGCCCCCGGGCCCGCAACCGTGCCATCGCCCTGCCCGCCGTCGACCCGGATAGATGGATGTCCTGGAGATCGTCCCCCGGCGGAATTAGAGGTATTTCTTGTTCTCTTTTTTCAGTATCTCGACGATGTCCTTGACCTTCTGGTCCAGGTCTTTGCGGCAGATGAGCAGGCTGTCGCCGGCGTCGACGACGATGAGGTCCTTGACGCCCACAAGGGCGGTGAGCTTGCCGGGGGCGTAAACGAGGCAGCCTTGAGAGTCCAGGACGAGCTTCTCTCCCTTGACGGCGTTCCCGGCCTCGTCCAGCGGCCAGACATCGTAAAGGGAGGACCAGGCGCCCACGTCGGACCAGCCGAAGTCCCCGGCGCACACAAGGACCCCCTTCGCTTTCTCCATGAGGGCATAGTCGATGGAGAGGGCCGGGATTTCCTCAAAGACCGAGCGGAGCCCCTTCTGGTTCTTTTTCTCAAGGGCATCGAGCATCCGTTCCCATAAGGGAAAGAATTTCGGAGCGTATCTCCGAAGTTTCCGGGCGAAGACGTCCGCCCTCCAGAGGAACATGCCCGAATTCCAATAGTAGTTCCCGTCAGCCAGGAAATGTTCAGCCTCGGCCCGGCCGGGTTTCTCCTTGAATTCCAGGACCGGGAAGAAGGGCTCTCCGCCTATCCGTTTCCCCTTCTCTCTCAAAAAGTGGATGTATCCGTAGCCCGTGGATGGGAACGCGGGCGGGATGCCGAAGATGACGATCCGGTCCCCCGAATGGGCCGCCTTGGCCCCGGCTTGGAGCTTATTCAAGAACCTGTCCGGGTCGCGGATGAGGTGGTCGGCCGCGAGGGCGGCGATGACGGTCTCCGGGTCCTGGAGATAAGCGCAGGCCGTCGCCAGCATCAGGGAGGGCGCGGTGTTCCTGGCCAGGGGCTCGACAAGGAAGTTCCGTTTCGGGAGGTCCGGCAGGAGGCCCCGCAGAGCGGCGGTCTGGCTTCCGTCGGCGATCGTAAAGATGTCCTTCGGGGAGATGAGCGGCAAAAGCCTCGCCACCGTCTCTTCGATCATGGACCTCGAGCTCACGATGTCCAGGAACTGTTTCGGCCTTGTCCTGCGGCTGAGCGGCCAGAACCGCGTGCCGCTTCCTCCCGCCATGATGACCGCCCGGATGTTCATGCCGTCCTCTCTTCTTATGGGAAATCCCGGTTTAGTGGTCGTTCAGGCTCTTGATGACCTTTTCCAGAACGCCGCGCACTTCCTTCTGGATGGCCTCGAGGTCGGCCTCCGTCTCCCCTTCGAAGCGGAGCACCAGGAGGGCTTGGGTGTTTGACGGCCGGACCAGGCCCCAGCCTTTCGGAAAGAGGGCGCGCACGCCGTCGATGTCGATCACGGGATATTTTTTGGCCAGTTCGGCCCGGACCTCGTCGACGATCCTGAATTTCACTTCGTCCGAGGCATACACCCGGATCTCGGGAGTCGTGAAGGTCTTCGGGAGGTCCGAGAGCATCGCGGCAAGCTTCATCTCCGACCTGGAGAGGATCTCGATAAGGCGGGCCGAGGCGTAGATGGCGTCGTCGAAACCGAACCAGCGGTCGGCGAAAAAGATGTGGCCGCTCATCTCGCCGGCGAGCAGGGCCTTCTCTTCCTTGATCTTCTTCTTGATGAGCGAATGTCCCGTCTTCCACATGATGGGCTTGCCGCCCAGCCGGGCGATCTCGTCGTAGAGGACCTTGGAAGCCTTGACCTCCGAGATGATGGGCGCCCCGGGATGTGACGGGAGGAT
>JALHVH010000448.1 GCA_022867105.1 Candidatus Aminicenantota bacterium | reverse complement strand
GGACGGTTTCATCGGCGGCTCTCCGGCAATCCGCGTCCGAGCGGACGTCGCACCTGATGAAATGGGCCTTTCCCCCAAGCGCGATGATCTCGCTGGCGGCTTCAAAGCCTTTTTTCTCGTCGATATCCAGGAGTGCAACGGCCGCCCCGAATTCCGCCAGCCTCAAGGCGATGCCCCGTCCGATGCCGGAGGCGGCTCCCGTAACCAGGGCGGTCTTTCCTTCGAGGGAAATGAGCTCCAAAGCCTTCCGGGCAGTGTCCACGGTCATTTTGTCCCCCCCTCCGCGGCCGGATTTTCGTGCTTTTTCCTGTAGGCCCTCCAGGTGATGGCCCACTTGGCGGGGTTGTCGAACGTCGATTCGTCGATCTTGTGGACGACACTCCTGTGCGGCGCGCTCTTGACGGTCTCCGGCTCCCAGCGCGCCTCTTCGGCCACGTGCCTCAGCCCGTCCACGTACTCGTCCAACTCCTCCTTGGAGTAGGATTCGGTCGGTT
Organism: Candidatus Aminicenantota bacterium; assembly: GCA_022867105.1. GTDB lineage: Bacteria > Acidobacteriota > Aminicenantia > Aminicenantales > Saccharicenantaceae > JALHVH01. Next base: position 1,175 of record JALHVH010000448.1, on the reverse strand, counting down.
CGATCGTGAACGGCTGGGGGACGAGGAACGGATGGTGGCTCGACCAGAGGTGGAACCCGAAGTCGGCCATGCGCAGGGCGAACTGGTGGGTGTCGACACCGGTCTCCTTCGTCAGCTCCTCCCAGCTGTATCGGACCTGCTCTATCCGGCGCTTGCCCGCGGCGAAGGGGGCCGTCGCGCCCGGGATCTCCGTGATCTTTTTGAGGAGGTAATTATTGTTGAGGACGGCGATGTTGGCCACTTCCTTCAGCCCCGCCGCTCCCAGGCTCATGATCCAGGCGTAAGCCCTCAGGATGGCGGGAAAGGCGCCATAGAACGCCCGCACCTTGCCGATGGTGTGCGGCAGGTCCCAGTTGAGGGAATAGCTTTTCCCGTCGTATTCCACGATGGGGACGGGCAGGTAGTCCACGAGCGCCTTGGAGACGCCCAACGCCCCCGAGGCCGGCCCGCCGCAGCCGTGCGGCGTACCGAAGGTCTTGTGGAGATTGAAAAAGCACATGTCGAAGCCGGCTTCCTTGGCCCGGGTGACGCCCAGGATGCCGTTGGCATTGGCCTGATCATAGCCGCAAAGCCCCCCCGCATCTTGGACTGTCCTCGTGAATTCGGCGATCCTGGGATTGAAGATCCCGGTATCCTCCGGGTTGGTGATGAAGAGAGCCGCCGTCCGACCGGAGACGGCTTTCTTCAGCGACTCGATGTCGGGAAGCCCGGTCTTATCGTAATAGATGGTAATGACCTTGTATCCCTTGACGGCCGCCGCCGCGGCGTCCGAAGGGTGGGAGAAGATCGTCGTGATGATCTCGTCCCTTTTGTCCCCCTCGCTTCGCGTCTCGTGATACTTGCGGACGATGGAGGCCATGGCCAGGATGGCGTGCGAGCCCGAGCTCGGCTGGAGGGTGAACCGGTCGAGCCCCGAGATCTCGCGCAGAAAGAGGTCGAGCTCGTGCATGATCCGGAGGGCGCCCTGGACCGTGCGCTCGTCCTGGTCGGGGTGGAGGTCCGCAGCCTTTCCTGACGAGGCGAAGACCTCGTTGATCTTCGGGTTGTACTTCATCGTACAGGTCCCCTGGCCGACGTCGATGTTGAGGTCCGCGCCCAGGTTCTGCTGGGAGAGCCGCAGGAAGTGCTTCAGGACCCGCATCTGGGAGATTTCGGGGAGCGCCGGCGGCTTTTCG
>JALHVH010000447.1 GCA_022867105.1 Candidatus Aminicenantota bacterium | reverse complement strand
GTCAGATGTCAAACTATCTAATGCGTTCGTAGTAGAACATGAATTTGTGTTATTTTATTCTTTGTGAAGAGATGGGTTCCTGATACGGTCAAACATTGGAAGTCTCCTGAGGCTGAAAAAGTGCGCAAGGGCCTCATTTTGTCGTTCGTGCTCGTGGTCTCCGCGGCCGCCGTCGCCCAGCAAAGAAGCGGCAACATCTACGGCAGGGTCCTCGACCGGGACGGGGACCCGCTCGCCGGCGTCACCGTCACCTTGACCGGGTCCTATACCGCTCCCCAGATCCTGGTGACCACCGCGGAGGGGAACTTCCGGTTCCTGTCCCTCCCCCCCGCTAACGACTATGCCTTGAAATGTGAGCTCTCCGGGTTCAAGACGAGGTCCGAGCAGGGCTTGATCGTCGTCATCGGCGGGACCACCTACCTGGCCTTGATCATGGAAGCCGGCGCCCTGGAGGAGCACGTCACGGCCGTCGCCGCGACGCCCATTTTAGACATCAAGAAAGCGGTCATCGGCGTCCATATCACCCAGGACATCCTGCAATTCCTGCCTACGTCCCGGGACCCCTGGGCCATCCTGCAGATGGCCCCCGCCATCATCGTGGACAGGGAGAACGTGGGAGGCGCCGAGTCCGGGCAGCAGTCAAACTACGTCGCCCGCGGCGCGTCCGACTACGGCAACAACATCTGGTCCATGGACGGCATCGTCATCACCGACCCCGCGGCCGTTGGAACCTCGCCCAGCTACTACGATTTCGACGCGTTCGAGGAAATGCAGATCACGGTCGGAGGGGCGGACGTCACGGTCCAGACGGGCGGGGTGGCCCTCAACATGGTCACCCGCCGCGGCGGGAACAAGGCCTCTTTCGGCGGCCGTTTTTACGCGGTCGATGAGAAGTTCCAGGCGACGCACGGGGACAAGGTGGCCGAGTTCAAGAAGACCGAACGATTCTTCGAGGGCATCAACCGGATCAAGAACAACAAGGATTACGGCTTCAACATCGGCCTTCCCCTGCGGAAGGACAAGGCTTGGTTCTGGGGATCCACCGGCGTCCAGGACATCAAGACGAGCACGGTCTACGGGACCAGGGACGACACGCTGCTCGAGAATTACGCGGCCAAGCTGAACCTGCAGCCCATCCCCCAGAACCGCATGGAGGTTTTCGTCCACGTCGGCGGCAAGAAGAAGTACGGCCGTTCCGCGTCCGCCGAGAACCCCGACGGCCTCTTCCAGCAGGGCCGTTACCATTTCGGGAGCCCGATCCTCAAGTTCCAGGATGAGCACATGTTCGGGGACGATTTGTTCATGTCCCTGAAGTACGCCTACGCCGACGCCGGCTTCAGCCTGGCCCCGATGTCGGACCTCGAGTTCGATAAGCTACCCGTCTGGGACCAGACCGCGCAGAGATATTTCGGGTCGCAGGCCACCCGCTATCGTGTCCAGAGGCCGCTTAACCATTACAGCTTCCTCATCAATTATTTCAAAGACGCTTTTCTCGGCGCGGGACACGATATCAAGCTGGGATTCGAATACTCGGATCGTAACCAGTATGTCGAGGACGTCTGGTCGGGGAACTGCACGCTCACCAGGAACTACAACTACCCCGTCGTCGATTTTTCGGGAAGCGGTCTTCCCGAGGTCCCGCCGGCGGGCATCTCGCCGTATTTCCATTACTTCAAGTTCTGGCGGGGATACTCCTCCGACCAGCACGTCGATGCCTTTTCCGCGTATTTCAGCGACACGGTCACGTTCGGCCGGTTCAACCTGCTTGTCGGCTTGCGATGGGACAAGCAGACGCCCTGGCTGAATCCGTTCAAGGTCATGGCCATGGACGGCGGCGGGGCCTGGGACGCCATCGCTCCCGACGATGTCCAGCAGAAGATGGACGCCTTGCTGCCGGGGGTCCTGTTCGAGCAGGTCACGGCTAAATATTCCGATGGCGGAGATTACAACTGGACCGTCTGGTCGCCCAGGCTGGGTCTGACCTGGGACGTCACCGGCGACGGGCGGACTCTCGCCAAGGTGTCCTTGGCCACCTACGGCGATTTCATGAGCACCGAGCTGGCCGACCGCTGGAGGAGGGGCGGTGTTTCCGGCTGGCTGGGCTTCTGGTGGTGGGACACCGACAAGGACGGCCGCATGGCCCTTGGCGAGCTCTTCTGGGCCAATCCTAACGACAACCGCCTCCGCCACGTCTTCGACGGCGCCGGCAATTTCATCGGCGACTGGAGCGGGCAGGCGGGTATCGACTGGGGGGATTATGACCCCAGGGATCCTCTGCAGACGACCGACCCCTACGTTTCCACCAAGAAGGGCGCCGGCTCCTCCAGGACCTCCGAGATCGTGCTTTCCCTGGAACGGGAGCTCCTGGCCGACCTGTCGGTTTCGGTGGTCGGGACGTACAGGAGATACGGCGATTTCTCCTGGACCCTCAAGTATTTCAAGGACGCGGCCGGCAATCCCATCGAGTTCCAGAACAGGGCCTGGTACGCTTCCGCGGGCATACCGGCCGGGACCCTGCCCGGCATCGGCGACACCAAGCAGGCCAAGGACCATGAATGGTATTACTTGTCCGCCGGGGCCACGGAGTATTCACCTTGGTCCCAGGTGCAGTCCCGTCCCGATTATCGTCAGAATTACTTCGGCCTGGACTTCATCGTCAACAAGCGGCTCTCCAACCGGTGGATGCTGAACGGAAGCTTCACCTGGCAGACCCAGGCCCGGCACTTCGGTTCGAAGGGTGTTCTCGACCCCACGAACGTCTGGGCCTACGAGGGGAGGCCCCAGGCGGCTTACATGGGCGAGGAGTCGGGCAAGATCAACCAGTACGCCTACTCCCGCTGGATGGGCAAACTCGGCGCCCTTTATCGGTTGCCCTGGGACATCGACGTCTCCGGCGTCCTCAACATCCGCGAGGGGTGGGTCATCAGGGAGTCTTTCGCCTTGGTTGATTTCAGGCTGCCCAATCCGAAGAGCCGGAGCGCCGAACTGGACATGACGCCTTTCGGTTCCGAAAGGCTCCCCGTTTTCTATAACCTCAGCCTGAGGCTGGAGAAGATGATCGAACTTGGGGACTCCGGCCGGATCTACGTCATGGCCGACCTCTTCAACGTCCTAAACAGCGCGATCGTCAACAGGCGCTATCAGAAATTCCGGGGCACCTATTATGCCTATCCCGATCCGTCCCAGGACAGTTTCGTCCCTAATCCCAACAATTACGCCCTGAACGAGATCCTCAATCCCAGGGTCCTAAGGCTCGGCGTCCGCTTCGCGTTCTAGGTTCGGGAACCGGCGGAGACGCTCGAGGCCTTTCTTACCCGGAAAGGTGCGGACTTTTGTTTTCACGGGACGAAGTGCTAGAATTGAAACGGGACCAAGTCC
>JALHVH010000062.1 GCA_022867105.1 Candidatus Aminicenantota bacterium | reverse complement strand
TCGAAGATCCACGATTACTGCGTCAATCCGTACACCGGCTGCGAGGTCGGCTGCATCTACTGCTATGCGGCCCTGTTCATGCGGAGGTACAGCGGCCACAGCGAGCCGTGGGGCGAGTTCGTCGACGTCAAGGTCAACGCGCCCGCCTTGCTGGCCAAGCAGATCGTCAAGGCCAAGCGAGGGACCATCTGGTTTGCTTCGGTCTGCGACCCCTATCAGCCGCTCGAAGAGCGTTATGCGCTAACGCGCCGGTCGCTCGAAGTCCTCATCGGCCTCGACTTCCCGGTCGAAATCCAGACAAAGTCGGCCCGAGTCCGCCGCGATCTCGACGTCATCCGGAGGATCCCCGAAGTAGAGGTCGGCTTCACCATCGCCACCGACGAAGAGGCCATCGCGGGGATGTTCGAGTTGAGGGCTTCGCCGGTCGGGGAGAGGATCGAGGTGCTTAGAGAATTCAAGGCCGCGGGCGTCTCGACTTTCGCTTTCGCCGGCCCGCTTCTGCCGGGGAATCCCGAGCGGCTGGCCGCGCTCCTGGCCGGCGCCGTGGACCGCGTCCTCATCGACAGGATGAATTATGTCCCGGCGGTGAGGGGCTTTTACGCCCGTCACGGCTTGCTGGATGCCCTGACGGATTCCTTCTTCCGGACACAGTCGGCCCGTTTGGAAAAGGCCCTGCGCGCCCGCGGCGTCCGCGTCGAAACCGTGTTTTAGGTTTCTTGCGACAACTTTCCCGCGATCAGCGCTCTCCCGCGAGGGTCTTCAACAGCACGTACCAGTGATCGAGGCCGGCGTAGAACGACGCGACCAAGATGCGTTCGTTGAGTCCGTGCGAGAAGTCATCCCTGTTCTTCATGAACAGGCTGCTCACGCCATAGGTCGGGATCCCGGCGCCGCGATAGACGGACCCGTCGGTCGCATAGGGTGCCATATCCGGCACGAGCATCACGCCCGGGTAGCTCGCGTGCACGGCCTTGGCCACGGCATCCATCACGTCCTGGCGCATGGGCGAAGGGCTGCTCGAATGCGGCTCGCCGAGGACCTTCACCTCGACCTTGTCGCCCACGACCTGCTGCAAGGAGGTCCGAACATCCTCCACGCTGGTGCTTGGGAATATGCGGCAATTGACGGTCGCGGTGGCCGATTGCGGCAAGGCATTGTCCGCGTGCCCACCGCGCAGCATCGTCGCAACACATGTGGTGCAGGTCCTGCCAACGATGGAAGGCTCTGCGGCCAGGACCGCCGCGGCGGACGCATCACCGGGATTCGCGGCGAATCGGCCCATGGCCTCGCCGAGCGGACCCGGGGTCACGCTCGCCGCCGCCTTGAGACTGCCGATCGTCCAGTCGTTCCACATCACGGGAAACCGATACGCCTGCAGCTTCCGGAGCGCATCCGCGAGCTCGTAGATCGCATTGTCGGCGCGCGGCTGCGAACTGTGACCGCCCGGATTGCGCACCGTCAGGTCGTAGCTGGCATAGGACTTCTCCGCGCCCTGGACCCGGTAGAGCAGCGGCGCGCCCGTCGTGTCGTCCAGCACGCCGCCACCGCCGTCGCCGTTCAGCGCGAACTCGGCGTCTATGAGGTCGCGGTGCTGCTGGGCGAGGGCCTTGGCCGTCGCCATGGTCGTTTCTTCGTCGCCGGAGAACGCGATGATCAGATCCCGCGTCGGCACGAACTTCTCCGCCTTCAGCCGCAGGAATGTCGTCGTGAGCAGAGCCACCTCGGACTTGACGTCGGCCGTGCCGCGCCCAAAGAAGGTGCCGTTCTCCTCGACGAGCTTGAAGGGGTCGCGCTCCCAGTCCTCCGGCTTGGCGGTGACCACGTCCATGTGCGCGAGCAGGACGATGGGCTTGCCGCCCTTGCCGGTGCCGCGATAGCGCACGACCAGCGCCGCAGTGTCGCCGATCGGCAGCACGTGGACGTCCTCCGCGGGAAAGCCGCCCGGGCGGAACTTGCCGGCGAGGTACTCCGCCATGACCGGCACCTGCCCGAAGCCTTCGGATGTCTTGAATCCGATGACTGTCTGGAAAATGTCCCGCGCCTGCGTACGCACCGCGGCGGGCGCCTCCGCGCCGGCAGCGTGTGCCGTGAGCACGGCCGTCAATGCAATAACGATTCGCTTGATCATGCAATCACCCTCGACGCGCCGATGTACGATAGGATTTTCCTTTTTGTGCGGCGTTGAGAACGGCCCTTCCGGTCGATAAATCTCCCCTCATAACCACGCTGGCAATATACGTCCGGCCGCGCGGCGATGTCAATTCGCTTGAGGCGCTACTTTGCTTGAGCGTGGGGAATACAATATGAGAATTCTATTGACAAATTGTATATTTTGGTTTAGCCTAAATCTATGATTGATCGCTTCGCCTCTTCCGCTCTCATGAATCTTGCGAAAGGATTCCCGGTTGTGGCGGTGACGGGTCCCCGCCAATCCGGGAAAACCACTCTCGTCCAGGCTGTCTTCTCCGATAAAGCTTATATCTCTCTCGAAGACCCCGATAAGCTCGAATTCCTATCCTCCGACCCCCGAGGATTTCTCGAGAACTTTCCAGAAGGCGCGGTGATCGACGAAGCACAGAAATTCCCATCTCTTTTTTCCTATCTTCAGGGATTTGTCGATCGGAGAAAAAAATCCGGTCTTTTCATCCTGACAGGGTCGCAGCATTTCGGGCTCCTTTCGGGGATCAGGCAGTCGCTGGCCGGTCGGGCAGGATTCCTCGAGCTCCTTCCCTTTTCGATCGCGGAACTTCAAGCCTCCAAGATCCCGATCCCCGAGCTTACCGCGCTCCTTTTTCAGGGATTGTATCCGGCCTTGTATGACAGACGACTTGCCCCCGCGGCTTGGCACGCCAACTACGTGATGACTTATCTCGAGCGGGATGTCCGGAATATCCTCAATGTCAGGAATTTGAGCCTTTTCCAAAAATTCTTACGAATGTGTGCAGCCAGAGTGGGGCAACTCTTAAACCTCTCCGCCATGGCTTCCGACTGCGGGATCACCCATAACACAGCGCAGAGCTGGATTTCAGTGCTTGAAGCTAGCTACATCGTATTTCTTCTCAAGCCTCACTTCCGAAATTTCGGTAAACGGCTGGTCAAATCGCCGAAACTTTATTTCTATGACCCGGGATTAGCCGCATGGTTGTTGAACATTCAAAATCGCGAACATCTGGCCATTCATCCTCAGAGGGGAGGATTATTTGAGTGTTTGATCGTTGGGGAGTTGCTGAAGGACCGTTTCAACCGAGGGCTGGCGTCCAATCTTTATTTCTGGCGGAATAACCTCGGGGATGAGATCGACCTCCTCCTCGACCAGGGAACAAGACTGATACCCGCCGAGCTCAAGTCGGGGGAGACACTGAACGCGGATTACTTCAAAGGCTTGCACAAATGGAGAAAGCTTTCGAAGGATACAAAGAGCCCCGCCTACCTGGTTTACGGGGGAAAAGAGAAGCTAACGCAGCGGGGAATTCAGGCTGTTCCTTGGAAGTTGGCCTCCCAGGAAGTCCGGAATCACTGACGCAATTCTCACCCCTCATAACCATGTCGATAATATACCGCCGCCCTAACGTCTACCGACTGAAACGCGCCTCCCGCTTCTATTCCCCCGGGCCGGTGAGCGCCTCCGCCAGCCTCGCCTTGGCGGCTTCTCTGTCCGTTTCGCCCAGCACGAGGGCGGCCGCACGGCCCTTTTGTTCGAATAGAAAACTCGACCCGACGGCGTCCTCGCCTCGGACGAGGCCGTCCGCCATGGTGACGTCCTCGAGGTATTCTTTAAAGAGGCCCTCCACCAGACCGGTGACGTCCGTGGCCTCGGGCCCCAGGTCCAGGACTATGAGCTTGGAGTCCTTGGGCGCGTACCTGGCCGTGGCCGCGCGGCTCTTATCGGTCCGGAAGCCCCAGAAATCCCGCCCCAGAAAGGGCGTTTCCGCCCAGGCCGCCAGGCCGCCCCGGATATAGCGTTCGCTCCCCGGGACGAGGTTCGTCTTCGGCAGGCGGGCGACCTCCGCGGGAACAGGGTCGCCGGGCAGGTTGATCTTGGCCGCCGCGGCGGCCGCCACCTTCTCGACCTCCGCCTCCTCGCATCCTGTCGCCAGGATATTGACGTAGGCATTCCCCTTGACGAATGAAGCCCGGGCCGGGCTTATCCAGTTCAAGGTCTTGATGATCTCGGACACCTTTTCCGCCCCGCTCCGCCGGACCGAAAAGATGCCGAAGGCGTCCGCAGGCGTTTCCATCCTGTAGATCTCGAGCGCGATCTCCTTGCCCGCGGTCTTCTTGGCCTGAACGGCGGGCCGGAAGTGGTGGACGGTGAGGTCCGTGAACCCGTATTGGAGGAAGATCTCGGCGCTCCCCTCGAGCCGGTCCGCCACGTTCTTTTTCGTGTACTTCCGGACCTGGCCGTAAGGCGCCCAGCCGGCAAACCAGAAGGCCGCCGGGACGGCCGGCGCCTTCTTGACCGTCTGGGCGTCAGCCGGAGCGGCGATCATGAGCGCGGCCAATAACGCGGCTGCCGGCCCGAAAACGACTCTTTTTCTCATCCATGTTCCTCAACGGGGGAAGAAACCAAGCATAAGCGAGGGCGGTCAAATGTCAATGAAAGTCGAAAAAGCCCGCTCAGTACCATGAGCGACAATCGATCATCCGCAGGCTGATGAGATCCGTCATAGCAAACCCGAGGGTCAGCGCCCGGGCGCCGGCGTTCATGAAGAGCGCAAAGGCGATCGTCCCCCCACGATGACCAAGATCGCCGGTCCATGGAGCATGACTTTCCCCATGGGCAGAGGTCCGATTTGCGCGTGTCCTTTCAGCGTATGAGCGGCCCGCCGTAGGCGAGTCCGTTCAATTCGCATTGTTATATGTCGTTTCTGGTAAACCATTCTTGCTCGATTCATGAAAAAATACATGATATCCTCTATCGATATATTGTCGAGTATTTGTGTGCCTCTATAGGACTTAATGCGATTGCTTCTTGATTTCTCGGATCAGGAACTCTGTGAGACGATCAAGATAAATTTCGCCTTTATCCGCAGAAGCCTTCCTCGGATCGCCAAGGACACCGTTTTTCGTGAGGGCCTGCATACCCTGCTCGCGGATAATTTTGAATTCTTTCTCGCCTGTCAATCCAACATAGCCTGGTGCGAACCTGTCCTTGATTACTAGATTCTCTTCCAAGGCCATCATGATAGATGTTTCGCTTTCGCCGGCATGTGAACCAGATTCATTCGCCTTAATCCCGAATTCGGCAGATCCCGCATTCAAGCAATCAAGAAGCTTCGTTACATCTGTAACTCCGATGATTTCGGTTCCCTGATGAGCTGTCTGGGCTTCCTTCAGGGTCTGTTGAATAATTGGAAAATTCCCGCCATGTATGGGTAAGAAGACAATCCTATTGAAACCGCTACGAATTAAACTGTCTATATAATCAAGACTAATCATCTTTAACGTCTCATCTCTCAGCGAGATGGTGCCTGGAAATGA
>JALHVH010000446.1 GCA_022867105.1 Candidatus Aminicenantota bacterium | reverse complement strand
CGGACCGCGACGACATTCTCCGGACGCTGTCCGAATACGGCTACTCCCGGGAGGACTTGATCGCTTCTCCGGGCGAATACGCCTGGCGGGGAGGCATCATCGACGTTTTCCCGCCGTGGCAGTCCTTCCCGTTCCGGATCGAGCTCGGCGGCGACGCGGTGGTTTCGCTCCGAGAGTTTGACACGGGCACGCAACGATCGCTCCGGAGAGTGGACCGGGCCCTGGTCCCGTCCCTCCGTGAATTCCCCGGCTCGCCCGGGTTCCTCGCGTCCTGGGTCACCCTCGCCAGGAAGGCCGGGCCCGGGGCTCGGAAGGATCTGGAAGACAAGGTCCGGTTCCTCGAACAAGGAGACTATTTCCCCTCGTTCGTTTACCTGTCCCTTCTCGCCAAGGACCGGTTCGTCCCCTTCACGCATTATCTTCATGACGCCGTCTTCGTGCTCGACGATCATGACGAGATCGACCGGGAACTGAAGGAAGCCCGGGACGGTCTCGAGGAGCATTACGAGGAACTCCGGCGGAACCGGTCGTTCGCGCTCCCTCCGGAGGCGATCTATCCGCCGGCGCTCTGGAAGGCCGTCGAGAAGGAAGCCCTGGTCCTCCAGGGGCTCGGCGCCTCCGCCGGACAGAGGAACTTCTCGTTCGGCTTCCAGCCCGTGCCGAAGTTCAACAACAGGATCCCCTTTTTCCTCGAGTACCTGAAGAAGCTTCAGCGGGAGAGGGACCTGTGCTTCATCTATCTTGCGAACCAGGGCACGCGGCAGCGCCTGGCCGCGCTTCTCGCCGAAAACGGAATAACGGCCGTGGAATCCGCCGACCCCTTCTCCGTCCCCAGGAGCGGCGAGATCACCCTCCTCCTCGGGGACCTGGACCAGGGGTTCAGCTATCCCAGGGAAAAGGTCCTCTTCTTCTCCGAAAAAGACATTTTCACGGAAGAGAAGGTCCTCGTCAGCCGGGCTTCGCGAAAGCCCTTCTTCTCGCAGTTCCAGGACCTCAAGAGCGGCGACTACGTCGTTCACGCGGATTACGGGATCGGCGTCTTCCACGGCCTCCAGAGGATCGAGGTCGACGGCCGGAACCGGGAGTTCATCGGGATCCACTACCGCGACAATGACCGGCTCCTCGTTCCCGTCGAGGACCTGAACCTCGTCCAGAAATTCTCCACGGTCGGGCCGGACCTCCCGCCCCTCGACAAACTCGGGACGACGACCTGGCAGAAGACGAAGTCGCGGACGAAGAAGGCCGTGGAGGCCATCGCCAAGGAACTTGTCGAGCTCTATGCCCGGAGGAAGTCGATCAAGGGCCACACCTTCAGCCCGGCGGGGGAGTGGGAGTCCGAGTTCGAGAAGATCTTCGAGTTCGAGGAGACGGAGGACCAGCTCAATTCCATCCGGGAGATCATGGAGGACATGGAGTCGGAGACCCCCATGGACCGCCTTTTGTGCGGCGATGTCGGCTACGGCAAGACCGAGGTCGGCATGCGGGCGGCCTTCAAGGCCGTCATGGACGGCAAGCAGGTGGCCGTCCTCTGCCCGACCACGGTCCTGGCCAGTCAGCACCTGAAAACGTTCAAGAACCGGATGGTCCTCTTCCCCGCGCGTGTCGAGGCCCTGACCCGTCTCCAGTCGAAGAAAGAACAGAAGATGATCCTCGCCGACCTCAAGAACGGGCAGGTGGACGTCCTCATCGGCACCCACCGGATCCTGTCCAAGGATGTCGCCTTCCGCGACCTCGGCCTGCTCGTCGTGGACGAAGAGCAGAGGTTCGGCGTGGGCCACAAGGAGAAGATCAAGGGCCTCAAGGCCAATATCGACGTCCTGACCCTCACGGCGACGCCCATCCCCAGGACCCTGAACATGTCCCTGACGGGCCTCCGGGACATCAGCCTCATCGAGACCCCCCCCAGGGACCGGCTTTCCGTGCACACGGTCGTGACGCCGTTCAGCGCCAAGCTCGTGGCCTCGGCCATCCGCCAGGAGCTTAACCGCGACGGTCAGGTCTACTACGTCCATAACCGGATCGAGGACATCGACAAGATCGCCCGCCTCGTGGAAAAGCTCGTCCCTCACGCCAGGGTCGTCACCATCCACGGGCAGATGCCGGGCCTGCTCCTCGAAAAGCGGATGATGGACTTCATCAGCCGGAAATCCAACGTCCTCGTCTCGACGACCATCATCGAGAACGGCATCGACATCCCGCTCGTCAACACCCTGATCGTCAACCGGGCCGACCTTTTCGGCCTGGCCCAACTCTACCAGCTGAGGGGCCGGGTCGGGCGCTCCTCCCGCCAGGCGTTCGCTTATTTCCTCGTTCCGCCGCTCATGGGCCTCACCCCGCAGGCCAAGGAGCGGCTCAAGGCCCTCAAGGAGTTCTCAGAGCTGGGCTCCGGCTTCCGGCTGGCCGCTAAGGACCTTGAGATCCGCGGCGCCGGCAACCTTCTCGGGCACCGGCAGAGCGGAACCATGGAGGCCGTCGGGTATGACTACTTCATGCACCTTCTCGACCAGGCCATCCGGGAGCTCAAGGGAGAGGCGGTCGAAGAGGTCAAGACCGAGCTCAACCTCAAGGCGGACATCCGGGTCCCCGAAGATTACCTTCCTCAGGTCAACCTGAGGCTCAACCTTTACAAGAGGCTTTCCTCGCTGGACGACCTGGAATCGATCGCGAAGATCCGGGCCGAGGTCCTGGACCGCTTCGGAGACATCCCCGACAGCGTGGAGAACCTCCTCAGGTACGGGGCGATCAAGCTCCTGTCCCAAAAGCTCCGGATCGAATCGCTCGACCGGGCCGGGCAGAGGCTCGTCTTCAAGTTTTTCCCTTCGACGGGGGTCGACCTCACCCGTCTTCCGTCGCTTCTCAAGAGGTATTCCGGCTCGCTTTCCCCGGCGGGCGTCATGTCCCTGAACCTTCCGGCGCGGACCGACAGGGAGTTCCTGGATGAAACCGTCCTCGTCTTGAAGGAGTTAAACGGATATACTATAATGGATTGAAATTAAAAAAGATGAGAGTTGTCTTCTCGCTTCTCGATCGGCCCGCCGCGCTCCTGGCCGCGTTCGCCATTTTCCTGGCCGTGGGCTGCGGGAACGAATCCGACCTCCGGAAGGCCTCTTCATCGGACGGCGCCGGGGACCCGGGCCGGATCGTCCTTGACGTCGAAGGATCGGCGTTCACGGTCTCCGATTTCGATCGATACGTCCGGACAAACGCCGGCACGGGGAAGCTCTCCGACCTCGCCCTGAGCCGCCTTTTCGATAAGTTCGTCGAAGAGAAGCTTCTCCTGGAAGCGGGCCGCAGGCAGGGCGTCTCCCTGACCCAGGAAGAGAAAAAGGACTACCTGATCAAGCTGGCCGGCGAGTCCCAGCCGGAGGAGGCGGCCGCCCCGGCCCGTGGAGAGCAGGACGAATCCCTCTTCGACAGACCCCTCATCGATAAGTATGCCTACCCGCTCCTCAAGGATATCAGGGTCCAGGACGAAGAGGTCCAGTCCTTCTATGAGGAGCATAAAAAGGATTTTCTCCTGCCGGAAAGGGTCAGGGTGAGCCAGGTCCTCCTCGAGACCGAAGAAAAGGCCGTCGAGGTCCTCAGAAACCTGGAGAACGCCACCGAAGAGGAATTCCGGAAGATCGCCGAGGAGGAATCGGCCGGCCCCGAGGCCTTCAAGGGCGGGGAAATGGGCGTCTTCAAGAGCGGCGACCTTCCCTACGAGATGGAAAAGGTCATCTTCGCCCTGGAAGAGGGCAAGTTGAGCCGTGTCGTCGAATCGTCCTACGGATTCCACGTATTCCGCCTGGACAAGAGATTCCCGCCGGAGCTCTTGTCCGAGGAGCAGGCCGCCCCGTCCATCCGGGTCAGGATCCTTGACGGAAAGGTCAAAGAGGCCCTGGCCTCCCATCTCGAGGAGCTCAAAGGGTCCCTGGCCTGGAGCTCCCACCCTGAAATGCTCAACTTCGCCTACCAGAGGAACGAGACCTGAGAAAAAGAACTTCCGTTTTCGCGCTCTTTGGGCTCGCGGCCGTCCTGTCCCTGGCTGCCGGCCAGGTCGTCGAGGAGATCGT
>JALHVH010000445.1 GCA_022867105.1 Candidatus Aminicenantota bacterium | reverse complement strand
CGGCCGACATCACCTCGGACCTGTTCCTGTCACTCTATCATGCCTTGACGGGGATCGAGCATTCAGCTGCTTCCATGACGGCCTGCGGCAAGAGGATCTACGCCCTGGAGCGCCGCGTCAACAACCTCCAGGGACGGGGCCACGCTTACGACGCTTATGTTCCGCCGAAATTGACCGTGCCCATGAGCCGCGGCGCCCTCACGGGGAGGGCGGTGGACCCGGCTTATTACGGGTCGATCCTGGACACCTATTACAGGGTCCAGGGCTGGTCCAACGAGGGCGTCGTGGATGCCTGGCTCCTCGAGCGACTTGGCGTTAAGTCTTGAGCGGGACCTCGACCCGGGCATCGGCCGTCCGGCCCCGGCTTCGTTCAGGTCGGGGGGTGGAGCCGTTTTCGGAACCAGGAACGGAGGGAACGCATCTTTTCCTGTTGTCCGGCCGGCGTCCGCCGGCGGCACGTCGTGAGCTCAGGACTGCGTTCGGGCGCTCCCCAGCGGATCTCGATGCCGTCATTGGGGTTATAGCCCATCTCGAACGCATCCTTCCTGTTCAAGATGTCTTCGATCGTGAGGGCCTGCGCGGTCCCGTTCGAGCGGACATAGGTGATCGACATCTCAGCGGCCCATTTCCTCGCCAGGGCTTCCAAGTCCTTCTTGACCTCTTCGGGGGTCTTCCGCTTCGGCAGTTTGTAGGAACCCGGGGAGCGGACGATCCTTTCCGGGAAATCGAGCAGGGTATCCATGGCGATGAGGAGCCTCATGTCCCGGTTCGGCGTCGAATAATCCTCCCAGAGGCCGCCGGCCTGGAAGACGGCCGCCGTGCTTCCCGGCATCGGGATGACCGCTCCGGGATGGGCCTTCATGTACGACTCGCCGTTGGCGACGGATTCGACCCTGACGATGAGCTGTTCGTGGAGGGCCTGGAATAGGTCCCGGAAAGCCGTCTCCGGGTCCAGGGGCTTCGGGTTGATGAGCCGCTCCATCGTTTCGTAGAACGCAGCGCTCGTCATCTTTTTCTGCTGGAGAGACAAGTTTCCATATCCCGGGTCCGCGGCGATCTCTTCGTTCTTGAGGAGCCGGGGCCGGCCGCGGTCCATGACGATGGGCCGGAAGGCCTTGAAGCCCGGTTCTCCGATTACCTCCGAGGTCGTGAACAGAAAGTTCCCCTTCCAGAACCGCTTGATGCCGACCGTGCCGTCGGGTTGGGCGTCCACGGAGAGGAGCGCTCCCGGCCGGTCGCCGGTTTGTAGGACCCATCGGACAATGACAAGCGTGTGGCCGTAAGGGTCGGCGTAAACGACCCCGGGACGGAGGGCTTGGCGGGTCAGGGGCATGGGATAATAGTCCGAGCCGTCATCTTCGAGCTTCGTCCGGGCCGTGCCGGAGTGGATCGTGTTCATGACATTGCGGAGGAAGGAGTTGAAGGCTTGGACCTGGTTTGCTTTCCCGGCCGGCGATGTGTTCGTCGTCCAGCGCCCCGTCCGGGGGGCCCTGTCGATCGTTCCCCGGTCGCATTCATGGAAGCCGAAGGGGAGGCCGAGCTTCCAGGCGAAGTAGGCCCT
>JALHVH010000444.1 GCA_022867105.1 Candidatus Aminicenantota bacterium | reverse complement strand
TCGGGCCGGGTGCCATCCGAGGAGCGCCGGCAGAAGTATTACGATGTCCTGCTCGAGCAGAGCGAGCGGTTGGCGCTGCTCACGGACAACATCCTCAGCCTGGCCAGGATCGAGGAGGGCCGGGCGGAATTCACGTTCGAGCGAACGGATATCTCCGCGTTGTTGACCGAGGTCGTCACGTCCATCCAAGAGCGAGTGCGTCATGAAGGTTTCGACATCGGCCTCGACGTCGAAGGTCCGATCCCTCTCCTCGCGGTGGACCGAACGGCCCTGTCGCAAGCCGTGACCAACCTGATCGACAACGCCATCAAGTATTCCGGCGATTCGCGAAGAATATCGATCAGCGCGTCCGCCGGGGAGCACTCCCTGGCGATCGCCGTGCGGGACTTCGGCATCGGTATTAAAAGAGAGGACATCGACAGGGTCTTCGAGCGCTTTTACCGGGGCGGCGACGAATTGACGCGGACGGTCAAGGGCAGCGGCCTGGGATTGACGCTGGTCAAGGAAATCGTCGAAGCCCACCGGGGAAAAGTCCATGTTGAAAGCGAACCCGGAAAGGGCACCGTTTTTTCGATCCGGCTGCCGGTTCCGCAAAGCGAGGGGGGGCTGAGATGAACAAGATCCTGATTATCGAGGATGAGGAAAGCATCCTCATGCCGCTCGAGGACAACCTCAGGCTCGAAGGGTATGAGGTCTCGTGCGCGAGGGACGGCCTCGGAGGCCTGTCCATGGCCGGGGAGCATCGCTACGACCTCATCGTCCTCGACATCATGCTGCCGAAGATGGACGGGTTCGAGGTCTGCAAGCGGCTGCGCCAGGACCGAGTCATGACGCCGATCCTGATGCTGACCGCGAAAAGCCAGGAGGTCGACAAGGTGCTCGGGCTGGAGCTGGGGGCCGACGATTATGTCACCAAGCCGTTCAGCTCGCGAGAGCTCTTGGCCCGGATCAAGGCCATTCTCCGGAGGGTCCAGGAGCCGCATCGGGGGATCGATTTCTACCGGTTCGACGACATCGAGCTCGATTTCGTCAAGTACGAGGCCAGGAAGAAGGGCCGGCCGGTCCCTCTGACCGCGCTCGAGTTCGCACTGCTCCATTATCTCGTCCAGAACAAGGGGCGCGTGGTCCATCGGAATGAAGTCCTGGACAGTGTCTGGGGCAAGGACGTCTATGTCGACGCCCGGACCGTCGACAAGCACATCTCGCTATTGAGAAAAAAATTCGAGGACGACCCCCAGGACCCGAAATATATCCTGGGCGTGAGAGGGATCGGATACAAGTTCACGGGATAAAGGATGTTCACGATATCTTCATGGAAAGGTCGCGAAAGCATCAAGCGCGCGACACGGCGCGGGCCTATCTTCCCTCATGGAGATAATCCATGAGGAGGCACGAACCATGAAAACAAGATTGATTGTATGCGCCGCTATTGCCGCGATCTTGGTCTTGGCCCTTTCGGGCGCCGGCCAGCAGAGCGCCGAGCAGCTCTACAAATCGGGCCTTTACGAAGAAGAGGTGGGCGGGGACCTGCAGAAAGCTATCGGGACTTATCAGGACCTCCTGAAGCGGTTCCCGGATAACCGCGAAATCGCCGCCATGGCCCAGCTCCATATCGGCCTGTGCCACGAGAAACTGGGGACAAAAGAGGCGGAAAAGGCCTTCCAGAAGGTGATCGACAATTACCCGGAGCAGGGGGAAGCGGTCCGGGAAGCCAAAGAAAAGCTCTCCCTTCTTTTCAGGTCCAGCGCTCTCATTAAAACGGGAGATGCTGAATTCAACCTCCGCCAGGTATGGGCAGGGTCCGGAGTGGATATCCTGGGAGCCGTCTCCCCCGACGGCCGGTATCTTTCATTTGTGGATTGGGAGACGGGTGACTTAGCGATCAGAGAGCTCGCCACAGGGACGAACCACCGCCTGACGAACAAGGGCTCATGGACGCAGTCCCCGGAATTTGCTCTGTTTTCGGAATGGTCCCCAGACAGCCAGCGGATCGTCTATCAATGGTACAACAAGGACGAAATCTTTGAGTTGCGTATCGTCGATATCGAGGCTTCGAATCCGCGTATTCTCTATCAGCCTCGAACAAAAGAGGACTATGTCCAGCCGTTTGACTGGTCTCCTGACGGAAAGTCCATTTTGGCAGGTTTCTTCAGGGGGACAACGTTGATAGAACGCCTTGAGCGGCTCGGTCTGGTTTCCGTTGCCGAAGGTTCGGTGAAAGTTCTGAAAACTCAATTCGAAACTCATTCGGCAAATCCCAAACCCTGGGGATTTGTGTTCTCGCCGGACGGGAAATATATCGCTTACAACATTTCGCAGGAAGGCAAAGCGGATGAGAAGCCGGACATTTTCTTGCTCTCGGTCGACGGAGGCACGGAAATTCCATTGATCGAGCATCCTGCCAACGACAGCGTCATCGATTGGACGCCCGACGGCGAGGGCCTTCTGTTCATTAGCGACCGGACGGGGACACAGGATGTGTGGTTCATCCGCATCGCCGGAGGAAAACCTCTGGGAAGCCCCCTGTTGGTCAAGCCTGGCGTCGGCCCGATCGAACCGATGGGAATCACCTCCCGCGGGGCATTATTTTACGGGCTCCAGGGCGGCGCTACCGATGTGTACGAGGTCGGGATTGATCCTCGAACGGGAAAAATCCTGAGTCCGGCAAAAAAGGCGGTCGTGCTTTATGAGGGGCACAACGCGTACCCTGATTATTCTCCTGACGGGAAGCTATTAGCCTATATCTACAGATCGAGCATGCCGACCTTTGAGCCCCGGCAGGTCCTCGGCATTCTCTCTCTGGAAACCGGCCGGGTTCATGAGCTGAATCCCGATCTGGTGAGGTTTGGCTATCCCCGCTGGGCGCCCGACGGCCGCTCCATTTCTGTTGAGGGAACCGGCAAGGATGGTCGTCTGGGTATCTACCGGGTCGATATTCAAACAAGCGACGTTGTCCCGATTGTACTGATCGATAAAGGAACGGAGATATACTCACACCGGTGGTCCAAGGACGGGAAGGTTATGTTCTATTCGACCGGCGATCGGGCCGGAAAATCAGTTTCTGTTTTCGTCCACAATTTTGAAACCGGACGGGAAGAGCGGCTTTCCGGTTCCCCTTCTAATGCGCATTGGATCGATATTTCCCCTGACGGGAAATGGCTGGTCCTCGTGAACCAAGAACGCAACAGAGTGATGAGAATCATGCCGACCTCGGGCGGAGATCCTCGAGAAATATACAGCTTCGAACAAGAAGGAAATTATATCATAACGCCGGCCTGGAGCGCTGATGGGCGCTATATCTATTTCTCCAAGCTGCAGAAATCCCCCGGGGTTATGTGGGATCTCTATCGTGTCTCGGCAGATGGAGGAGAAGCACAAAAAATCGACCTCGCGATGGGTCAATTCCGCCACTTGAGCGTCCACCCCGACGGACAGCATATCGCCTTTTCATCCATGGGCGCGAATCCTGAACAATCACAAGTCTGGGTCATGGAGAACTTTTTGCCGGGGGACAAGGTCAAGAAATAGGCGCCGCCTCCGCCATCACCGGACGGTCTACATCAAGTATGATGGGAAACTCGTCAAAACGCTTCCGTTCCCCTTTACGGGGAAGACAATCGATCCCCTTTGCTGAACAACTACCTATCGATGTCCTTACGGCTTCCAAGCATTAAAAATCGCCTATCGATGTCCTTACGGCGACCATCTCTAGACACTTTGATAGGCGGGTACTACGTCGTAATTTGGAAAAAGGCACCGGACGGCACTTGGAAAGTTTCGGTTGATACTCACAACGATTGAGCATGGCAGGGCTTAACGCTCCGAAATCTTCCGGCTCACCCTAATCCTTCTTTTTGATCTCCTGCAGTTGAACCTTGGCTGTATCCACCGCTTTTTTGACCTCTGTGTTCTCCGGGTCGAACGCTAGAAGGCTCTCCCAGACGGCGATGGCCTCGGCCAGGTTCCCTTTTCTGTATTCGGTGAGACCGCTGTTGGTCAGATTGACGCGGCAGACGCCGATCGCCTTTGTGAGATCCCCGCGGGAAAAGCCGACCCCGGGCTCGAGCTTCTCGAACGAGGCATAATTCCTGAGCAGCAGCGCATGGATGCGTCCGGCCAGAGCATAGTCCCTGGCATCCAAAGCCCGCGCCCCGGCCGCCCTGATTTCGCCCGCGGCCTCCGCGAATCTTCCGACAATCTCCACGTCCCCGGGATAATCAGCATAAATAGTTCGATATGCCTTGAGAGCCCTCGGATAGTCGGCAGTCGCGATCGTCCGACGGAACTCGGCCTCGGTCAGGTTCATCCGGCATGACCTGATCCCGGCCTCCACATCCTTTTTCGTGAACGATAACTTGGACGCGAATCCCGTGAAGTCCCCATAGTTCGCCCGCAGGACCTGATAGCCGGCATGGGCCAGGGCATAGTTCTTGTTCACCGCGGCTCGATCGGCGGCCAGCTTGATATTTTCGACCGTCCCGAGATACTTCGCCGCAAGTGCCCGATCGCCCGGATTCCTCCGGCGGGCTTCCTTGAACGGGTCGATGGCCTTCTCGAAATCCCCCGCCCGGATTAGCCGGTCAGATTCGGCTGAGGTCATTTTGGGCTCCGGCTTTTCTGCCGACACGCAAGCTGAAAAAAGAACGCCGGCGAGAATCAGGCCGGCGAGCGTCCTTCCCGCGGTTCCCACTTTCACGGCGTCATCCTTCCCCGGGCGCATGCGGCGCCGGCGACACCCCCGGATTTTGCTTTTCCATGAGTTTCAGGAATATCCGCGCGAACTCGGGGCTGAACTGCGTTCCCGACGACGCCCTGATCTTATCCAACGCTTCCTCGCGCGTCATGGCCGTCCGGTAGGGCCTTTCGGAGGTCATGGCGTCGTAGGCGTCGGCCAGCGAAATGATGGCCGCCGCCGCGGGGATCTTCTCGCCGCCCAGCCCATCGGGATAGCCGCTCCCGTCGAACCACTCGTGATGGTGCCTGACGGCCGGGATGTACTTGAAGAGGGAGGGGGCCTTGGTGAGGAGCTCAGCGCCGTATTCCGTATGCTTTTTCATCTCGACGCGCTCCCGCGGGCCGAGCTGGCCGCGCTTGTGAAGGATGGCGTCAGGGATCCTGATCTTCCCGACGTCGTGGAAGAGGCAGGCGATCTCGATCTCCTCGACCTCCGCCGCGTTCATCCCGGCTTCCTGGGCCAGCCTGACCGCAAGGTCAGAAACCCGGGTGGAATGGCCGAGCGTATAGTGGTCCCGCGCGTCGATGGCCGCGGCCAGGATCCTGATCGTCGAAATGTAGGCCTCCTCGAGGTCATGGGCGTAGCGGCCGAGGCTGTCCTTCTGGGCGGTGATCAGGTCCGACATCTCGTTGAAGCTGACCGTGAGCCTCCCGAGTTCATCCTGCGAATAGACCCTGAGGGGCTGGCTTCTTTTCCCGTGCTTGAGCTCCTCGACCCCGGCGAGAAGCCCCTTGACGGGCCGGGCCAGGTTCGACGAGAGGACGACGCTGCCGGCGATGCCGAGGACGAGGACGACGCCGAAAAGCCAGCCGATCTTGCGGCGGGCTTCCTTCTGCGCGCCGGTCAGGACCGACCGGTTTATTCCGAGGACGACCGAGCCGAGGCTCTTGTCCATGAACACGACCGGACTTTCGATTTCGAAGG
>JALHVH010000443.1 GCA_022867105.1 Candidatus Aminicenantota bacterium | reverse complement strand
GCCCATGTTCTTAATAGCGGCGGCGATGCCGGTCTGGACATGGCCTGTGACATGGGTCAGGCAGAGGAGGGCGTCCGAGTTCAGGAAGGCGCTCCCGATCCTGGCCGACTTGATCCGGGCATGACTGCCCTTCGAGTCCTGGACGTCGCGGCCGACGAGTCCGTCGGCGATAATGACCGGGACATCGACGACGTCCGGCGTGAAGCCGTGGCTCCAGGCCAGCCGGATATGGTCGACGGAATTCGAACGATGGCCAAGATAGAGGGTGTTTGAGTCTGTTAAGAAGGCCCGGGGTGTCTTCTTCTTGACCTCTCCGATGATGCCGTTGAGCCAGCGGGGCTTGACGTATCCTGTGTTGTTCTTCTCGCCGAAATGGATCTTGAGGGCCAGGAAGTCATCTTCCTCGAGCTTCTCGTTCAGCTCGATCGCGAGGTAGGCCCGGCGGGCCTTTTCGGAGAGTGACTCCGGACTTTCCTTCCCATCGGCGGGAATGAAGGTAACTTGGCTCTTCATGTTTGTCCGTTCCTTCTCCAAAACTAAGGGCCAAGCACGGCGCCGGCGGCCTTCAGGCTCGCGCCAGGCTCGAAGCGATACCCCAGGGAATCCAACGTCTTCTCCACGCTCTCGAGGGCGAACAGGACCTCGGCCCGGGTCAGGTTGCCCATATGGCCCATCCGAAAGACCTTGCCTGCGGTTTGGGCCAATCCGCCGGCCACGACGACGCCGTTTTCATAAAGCTCCGCCCGGAACGCTTTGTCTTCGACGCCGGCCGGATAGGCCGGGACGGACAGCGTCGATGCATAGAACTCCGGGTCCGTGAAAAAGCCGAACCCGAGCGCCCCGAGGCTTGCCCGGATCGAACGGGCGAAGAGATCGTGGCGTCTGAACCTTGGCTCGAGCCCTTCTTCGAGGATCATACGCGTCGCTTCGAAAAAGGACCGGACCTCGTTGACGCACGGCGTCGAAAAATACTTGACCGGATCCTTCATGATCGGCAGCCAGCGCAGGATATCGGAGTAATAGGCCGGGATGGAGGCCAGCCCCTGCCGCTTGGCCATCGCCCTTTCGGAGAAGACACAGAGGGCCAGGCCCGGAGGCACGCCGAAGCATTTCTGGGCGGCCGTGAGCACGACGTCGATCCCCCAATCGTCCATTTTCTCGGGGATGCCGCCGGTGGCGCAGACCCCGTCGACGATGAAGAGCGCGCCTGATCTTTTCACGGCGCGGGCGTATTCTTCTACGGGCGCGCAAGCCCCCGTGGCCGTGTCCACGTGGGTCGAGACGATGATGTCATAGGTTTTTTTTATTAGCCGCGCGTCCAGCTCGTCCGGGAAAATCGCCCTCCCCCACTCCGCTTCCATGACCTCGTGGTCGATGCCGAAGGCTCGGCAGATCTGTCCCATCCTTTCGCCGAAATACCCCTGCGAAAGGATAAGCACGCGGTCTTTGCCCGCCGCCGCCGTGTTCAGGAGCGCCATTTCCATCGAGAGCGTCCCGGCCCCGGCGACGATGAACGCCTCGCCGTTCGAGCAGAAGACAATCCTCTTCAGGTTCTCGCACCCGCCCTTGAGCTCGGCCTGCATCTCGGGGCCGGTATGGGCCACAGTCGGCGCGGCCAGGGCGGCCAGGATGCGTTCGTGGACGGGACTGGGACCCGGAATGAGCAGGAGTTTCTCTTTCACGATGAACATGTTCCTCGGAAAAAACGATCCACTTTCAATCCCTCTGGACCCGCCCGACCTCGAACAACGGTTCTCCCTTGATGGTTGGAGGGGTGCCGATGATATAGAGGACGATTCCAGCGAACGGGGCCCTCACCTCCTCCTTCAGGTTACCCAAGAGGTCCTTGACTGTGCCGACCTTCTGGCCCTTGGCCACATATTGTCCCATCTCCGCCAGCGGATAGAAAAGACCATCCCAGCTGGAATTGACGACCTCGTACTTGTCGATC
>JALHVH010000442.1 GCA_022867105.1 Candidatus Aminicenantota bacterium | reverse complement strand
CTTTTAAATGTCTTGTAAACCATCTTTTAATAAAGAAATGGCGGCGGAGGGATTTGAACCCCCGACACTGCGGATATGAGCCGCATGCTCTAACCGACTGAGCTACGCCGCCTGGAGTGCCCTAAATTCTACAGAAACCGTCCCCAAACGTCAAACGGGGCGCTCCGTCAACTCCCCCCCTCACCATCTTTTGGCCTTTTTGGGTTCCATCTTCCTGAGGTCGAGGCCCCGTTCGAACGCACCCAATCGATACAGGAGAATCTCGCGGAGCGAGGACGGATGATGCAGGACCTCCGACAGGGATTGGGCGCCGACCGCCCAGACGCCGCCTCCGCGGACGATGACGACCTTGTATTCATGGAGGAAACGGAGAAGCGTCTCCGTCTCGAACTTCGGCGGCAGGACGGGAATGACGAGATAGAGGAACGTGCCTTCGGCGTCGATGGGAATGATCCGGTCCGCGGGCGCGCTCTCCCCCGGAGAGACGAAATGCGCCTGTGCTTCGGCCTCGGGAACGTAGCAGTGGAGGACGGTCTGGAAGTCGCTCGCCGCGTAGATCGCTTTGTGGACGGCCGTCTCCGGATCGTCGGAGGCCGCAGGTTCGAGAGAAACCTTGAGAAGAGGCCCTCCGATCTCGCGGGGCATGGACGCCTTGGGTGCATAGAGCATGGCATCCACGCCGCGGACGGACATGGAGCCGGTGTGGAATGGCGAAAGCCTGGACTCGAAGATCCGGTGTCCCGTCTTGACGAACTCCCCGAGGATCTCCTCCTCTTCCGGGAAATCGCAGCGCTCGTCGCCTTCGACCTCGTATTCGGGAGGCGGATAGGCGAACTGGGCGCCCGGGTCCGCGAGGATTTTCCGGCGGAGGCCTCCGACGTCCACACCAAGCACGCCCATTTGGCGGACGACGGCGCCGGCATTGTTGGCAACGCAGAGCCTGAAGAAAGTCTCCTTGAGCGTCCGGCCTTTCGTCATGGCGCCGTGGCCCCAGACCAGGGTCAGGACGTGACCCGCAAGCCTTTCCGGGATCGTCCGGGTCATCTCGGGAGAGCCGCTCGGGACGGCGAACCAGTCGATGGGCACAAGCCCTCCGAGATGATAAAAGCCGAGAGGGTCGACAGGAACGAAGGGCGGGACCGCCGCCGGTTTCGGGCCGTCGTCAAGCGTCGCGATGACGAGCTCCTTGACGTGAGCGTGCATGGACGCCCCGACGCCGGGGAGGGACAGGATCCGGGCGTGGACGTCGGTCTCGGAAGAGGCCTTGTAGTAGCCGTAATCGGTCTCCGAAGGCGAGAGAAAGCAGATCTGGCTCCGGTCCAGTTCGCCCTTCTGGGAGCCGGCCGCAGTGATGACGATGACGTTCTCCCCGCCCTCGTCGGTCCAGCGGACCGCCATGTTCCCGCTGTGGCTGTCCTGGATGTCGTAGGCGAGCGAGGCCCGTCCCACGGCCTGGAACATCCTCAGGAGCTCTTCGCTTGCCTTCCATTTCCCAGCGCTCATGGATTCCTCCTTCGGATGTTCAGGGCGTCGATGAGTTCCCGGGTCGGCCGGCCGCGCCCGTCCCAGCGGCGGATGCTGTAATAATCCTTCCGCATCCTCTCCTTGTCGTCCGGGGAGACCCGGCGCTCCTTGCCCTCGACGATGATGGGGACGTCGCTGAAGCGCTCCGGCAGGTCGTCGTCGGCGGCCGTCACCCCGGCTTCGACGTTGAACATCCTTTCGAGGGCGGCGACGCGGTTGGCAATCTCCTCGAGCCGCGTGACGGAGAAATCGACGCCCGTCGCCCCGCTCGCCATGCGCGCCCACGGGTCGGTGGAGAAGGCGTAGCCCGTGAAACGGCAGACGCCCAGGCTGTCCTGGAGGATGCCCATGTTCTGCATGTTCCGGATGGCGATAGGGGATTGAAGGAGGCTGTAGCGGGGGATCTCCTTCGTCCCGCCGAAAAAGGCCAGGGAAACGGCATAACCGCCCCGCAGGTGGCAGGCACCCGAGGGGGACGTCATGTAACCGAGGGCCTGGGTGAAGGAAGCGCGGGGATCGTACGCGGGGATCTCGAGCTTCTTAACGGTCATGGAATGTTCGGGGCGGCCGCAGGACGCCGCCAGCCGGAATGACCCTTCGGCCAGCCGGTCGCCGATCCCTTCGCGGAAGGCCGTCATCCGGACCGCGACTTCCAGGACGTCCGCGTTCCCGAAAGAAAAATCCAGGCCGCCCGTATCCTCCGACGTCAGCGAGCCTCTCTCGAATAGCTCCATGGCGCAGGCCATGGTGCCGCCGAAGCTCATGGTGTCGAGGCCCAGCTCGTTACAGCGGTAGTTGGCCCGGGTGATGGCTTCGAGGTCGTAAATATCGCAAAGAGGACCCAAGAGGACGGTTGTTTCGTACTCGGGACCTTCGCCCCGTTCATCCTTCCCGCCACGACCGGGGAGGACCGTGTGCCTCTGGCAGCCGATCGGACAGAGGAAACAGCCCCCCGCCCTCTCGAGCAGGGTCTTGGCCAGGGTCTCTCCCGAGACCCTTTCGACGTCCTCGTCCCGGTGGCTGCAGTCCTGGAAGTTCCTGTGCGGGAGCATGCTGATGAGATTGATCAGTTCGACGAGCCCGGACGTGCCCAGCTCCCGCAGGAGCCGCTTGGTCACGGGCGCCTGCTTCATGAGATAAAGGGCCTGATCGAGACCCGACTGGTAGAGTTCCGGGTCCTTGATCCCGATCTTCCGCTTCCCGGAAACGCGGACGGCCTTGAGTTTCTTGCTGCCGAAGACCGCACCAGGGCCGCAGCGCCCGTAGACGCGGTTGCGGTCGTTGGCCACGGCCGCGATCCGGACGAGGTTCTCACCGGCCGGTCCGATGCAGAGGACCTTGAACGGGTTCCCGGGTTCCGCTCCCGCGCTCAGGGCCTCGGTCGTTTCGTGGACATTCTTCCCCCAGATGGAATCGGCGGACAGAAGCTCGGCGCACCCGGGCTTGATATCGAGCATCACGGGAACCGGGGAGCTTCCTTTAAGGATGAGGGCGTCGAAACCCGATGCCTTGAAAGCGTTCGCCCACGTTCCTCCCGAGTTCGATGTCCCTATGACGCCCGTCAGGGGCGATTTGAAGACCATGTGGCCGCGGCAGGAGGTCGGAGCGTTGGTCCCGATGAGGGGCGATGTGGCGATCACGAGGACGTTATCGAGGCCCAGCGGATCGCATGCGGGGTCGACGCGGTCGTAAAAGAGCCGGGTGGCCAATCCCCTTCCGCCCAGGTAGTCGCGGACGAGCTCCGGGTCGAGAGGCTTCTCCTCGACCCGGCCCGCCGAGAGGTCGGCCTCGAGGATCCTGCCGTGATAGCCGTATCGGGAGATGTCGGACATACTTTTCAGCCTCCGGCGACGAAGGGAAAGACGGCGATGACGTCATCGTCCTCGAGTTTCGTTTCGAGCCCGTCGAGCGAGTTGATCGATGTCCCGTTCTTCATCACGATGACCAGCGATTTGAGCATGTTCCCATCGAACACCTCGGCCCGGCGCTTCGGCGTGTCGCAGACGACATCGAGGAGGTCTCCGATGGCGCTCCTCTCCGAAAGGACGACCTCGCGTTCCCGGCCGTCGAACGCCTTCCTGAAATACGCGAAGAACTTGACCCTGACCTTCATGGCCGCCGCCTTTTCCCTTTCCATCCCCGCCTTGGGGCCGACCTCTTTAAGGATCCTCCGGGTCAGGCCTTTAAGGACATCCGGGCCCCCGTGCCTGAACACTTCGATTTTTCTCTTCCCGATCTTCGCGCGGAACCCATCGAGGACCGCGGTCCTCACGACACAGACACACCCCGCGCCCGCGGACAACGCGGCCGACAACACGGGCCATAGTCCGAGTCCCGAGAGTTCGAGCGGGCCGACCTCGTCGACAACGAGGATGTCCGCCCCTAGGTCACGGGCCAGGATGACCTCCGCTCTTTCGAGCCCGCCGGGGACGAGAAAAAAGTTTCCGACCCGCTGCCGTCCCGGCCTTCCCGCCGTCCTCAGGAAAGGGACG
>JALHVH010000061.1 GCA_022867105.1 Candidatus Aminicenantota bacterium | reverse complement strand
TTCAGCTCCCTGTTCCGGGCCGATCAGATTCTGGCCGCCCTCGCCGCGGGTGAACGAAAGGCAGCCCGTTCGATACTTACGACCCTTCGAGAAATAGGCCAGGACGGCGGTGTTCTCGTCGTCAGGATGAGCGGCCACATAGAGGACGCTCCCGAGGACATTCAGCTTCTGAAGGGCGATTTCCAATTCCGCGGCATTGGCAATCCCCCCGTCTTGCGCCTTGACCTGAGCTCCGAGAAACAGCGCCAGGCTAAAAAACGCATAAATAGACCTTTTAAAAATATTCCCTATTTCAGGTCGCAATAGAGCTGCGCTTCAGGAAAGCCGTTCCAAGAGACGGGTCAGATGACTATTGGGCCAGTTTAATATTAAAAGGGACTTTCAGCTGTTCCCAGTGCAGGTAAGCGGTGGCCGATGTGCCCGCCAGGTCATCAAACCCGAACATCATCCACTCCTGATGGGGCGCTTTTACCGGAGTCACCGTGACCCGGAGGGCGTCTTCCTCCTGGTTATATCCAAAGCTTCCCCAGGAGTCATTTTTCTTGCTGAAGATGATCGTCCACTCCTTTTCCGAGGGAATCATATGGATGCCGTATTTTCCGGCAGGCAAGGGTTTCCCTTCAACGAGAACGTCCTTATTGAATTCAATGGTCGTGTTCTCGTTGGCCCCAACGCGCCATGGATATGGTTTGTCGTTGGAATACTTGTTTCCGGGAGCCAGGCCGAAGGGCACTAACTCACCCCATATCTTTCTCCCTTTGACGCCCGGACGGCTGTAGACGATCGTGATATCAACGTCCGTTCCCAGTCTTTGCGTGACGCTGGCTTTCAGACTCGCGGGGATTTTGTTTCCTTGGGCGAATGCCGAAGGCAGCGCCAGAAGCACAGCAAGGCTCAGCAAAAGACCAACCGTCAATCTAAAACGCTTCATGGTTTCCTCCTTATAAGGCTAAAATCTTATTATAGCCGAACTTAGGTGTAAAAATATACAATTCCACAGTATTGATTCGTCCTCCCGAGTTCCCGGGAGCTGAGTCCCGCCGTTCGTCGCCGCTCAGCCTCCGCTCTCTCATGTCTTCGAGCAGGTCGCGCTCACGGAGGCCGAGGAGAGCGCAGAATGTTCTTGAGTATTTAGTGATCAGGGGTGGAGCAGAAGTCTATTGTCTTTTAGCCGGTGTGGTGAGTTTTTTTCCAATATACACTTCGGGTACGCTTTTCACGGTATTTGACATCGCCGCTCAGCCTCCGATAAAATTCCGGCATGGTTATGAAAACCATAGGTCTCGTGGGCGGTATGACGGCAGAATCGTCGGCAGAATACTACCGCATCATCAACCAAACGGTTCGCAAACGTTTAGGTGGGATTCATTCGGGTAAAATCATCATGTATTCCGTGGATTTCGGTGAAATTGAACCTTTAATGGAGGCGGGAAATTGGGAGCGGATCACCGAAATCTTAAAAGATGCAGCATGGCGCCTGGAACGTTCAGGAGCCGATATGTTGCTTTTGTGCACCAATACCATGCACAAGTTGGCCGAGCCGATCCAAAGCGCCATCCGTATCCCGTTGCTCAGTATCATCGAGGTGACAGCAAAACGGATTCTCGATGCGGAATTGAAGACCGTGGGCTTGTTGGGAACCCGATTCACCATGGAAGACGATTTTTATCGCCAACCCCTGGAACAGAAATTTAGGATCAAGACGCTCATTCCAGATAAGGAAGATCGGGAAAAAGTCCATCGTATCATTATGGATGAGTTGTCGATTGGAAAAATTGAAACGGAGAGCCGGAATACCTATCTGCGGATCAT
>JALHVH010000441.1 GCA_022867105.1 Candidatus Aminicenantota bacterium | reverse complement strand
TCTTCAGGAGGTCGTCGGCCTGTCCGCCCGACCCCAGGCACGCCGCGAAAGCCAGCCAAGCCGCCAACCCCAAGGGCGCACGGCGTTTTCCGCTCTTTTCCGTCACGCGGGAATGTTACTCCCTCCGTCCCGTCGAGTCAAGAAAACGGCCGTCCAGAGAATATGGCTTTACTTTTTCCGCGGGCCTTGATTATAATGCTCTCTTTCCATGAACAGGCGAACGGTCATCACAGGGATCGGGCATTTCACGCCGCCCCGCGTCGTCACGAATTTCGACCTCGAGAAGGTCATGGACACGTCGGACGAATGGATCCGGCAGAGGAGCGGGATCGTCGAACGCCACCACGTTGACCCGGGCGTGGGCAGCGCGGAACTGGCTTACGAAGCGGCGGTGCGGGCCATCTCCGACGCCGGGATCGAGCCCGGAGACATCGACTTCATCATTGCGGCAACACTTTCGCCCGACCATTATTTTCCCGGAAACGGGGTCATCGTTCAGGCCAGGCTCGGCCTTGAAACGGTCGGCGCCCTGGACGTCCGGAACCAATGCAGCGGATTCATCTATGCCCTTTCCGTCGGGGATCAGTACATCCGGGCCGGCGCCTACAAGAAGATCCTCCTCGTCGCCTCCGAGGTCCAGTCCACGAACCTCGATTATTCCGACGACGGCCGGGACATGTCGGTCCTGTTCGGCGACGGCGGAGGCGCCGTCATCCTTGAACCCAATGAGAGCGGTGACGGGAGGGGCATCCTGTCGACACACCTGTTCTCGGACGGACGCTTCGTCTCTGACCTCTGGATGGAAAAGCCGAGCTGCAAGGACAAACCCACGTTTCGGGAAAGTTTCATCGCGGAGAAGAAGTTCTTCGCCCACATGGACGGCAAGAACGTCTTCAAGAACGCCTGCCAGCGCATGCCCGAAGCCGTCATGGCCGGACTCGAACACAACGGCCTCTCCGTCGATGACATCGATTTTCTGATCCCTCACCAGGCCAACGACCGCATCTCCCAGATGGTGGCCCGGGGGCTGAAGATCCCCGTCGAAAAAGTCATCCGCAACATCGAACGCTACGGGAACACGACGTCGGCGTCCATCCCCATCGCCCTGGACGAAGCCGTCAAGGACGGCCGCATCCGCAGGGGCCATCTCATCGCCCTGACCGCCTTTGGCTCGGGATACACCTGGGCCTCGGCCTTCATCCGATGGTAACGCGAAGTGGACGCATGCAAGGCTCTGGGGGGAAGAAAAACGATTGGCATGAATTCCTCTTTTATGATACGATTTTTTCTGCGATGACAATTCAACCCTGCATGATGAGGAGGAGCCCGTGAAGAAAATCGCCTTATCTCTCCTGGCCTTCGCTTGCGTATTGATCGGCCTGGGCCCGCTTTACGCCCAATCCCCGGAAGACGCCAAGTTCCAGAAAATGATAGAAACCTACATGGACGGCATGTGGAAATTCTACCCCACCGCCGCGACGCTGGCAGGCTTCACCAAGTACAACGATAGGCTCGAGGACCTCGGCAGCGGCGCCGTCGAAAAGCACCACGACGCGCTGGACGCCTTCAATAAGGAGCTCGTGGCCAAAGTGGACCGGTCCAAGCTTTCGCCCGAGAACCAGACCATCCACGCCATAATGGTGGATGCCCTGGACCTGGAATTCGTCAAGTTCGAGAACCTTCTCCCCTGGGAATACAACCCTCTCTTCTACAATGACATCTTCTTCAACAGCGTCCGCGGCCTCCTCATGAAAGACTCCGCCCCATTGGATGCCAGGGTCAAGAGCGCTACGGAGCGGGCCAAGCTCCTGCCCGCACTCATCAAGAAGGCCAAGGAGAACCTGAAGACGCCGGCCCAGATCTATACCGAGACGGCGATCAAACAGATCCCCGCGATCATCGATTTCTACAGGACCGAAGTTCCCATCCTGACCGCCGCCGCGGCCGCCCGGAACGGCTTCCAAGCCGAGATCGGCAAGGTCATCGCCGCCTTGGAAGATTATCAGATCTTCCTCAAGAACGAACTCCTGGCCAAGTCCACGGGCAACTTCCGGCTCGGGGCCGATACGCACCTAAGAATCCTTCGCATGCTCTCGCAAGGCAGCATCCCCATGGAAGAGCTCGTCGCCAGGACCAACGCCGACGTCAAGAACATCCGCCGCGAGATGTTCCTGGTCGGCATCCCCTTCTACCGGGTCATGTATCCCAACATCAATCTGGAGCAGATGACCACCCAGAGGGGTGAGGAAGAGGTCCGGAATATCGTCATCAAGGGAGTGCTGGACAAGATCAAAAGCGAGCACGCGGGCAAGGATGACCTCGTCAACAGGATCGCCGCTTCCGCAGCCAACATCAAGGCCTTCCTTATCCAAAGCAAGCTCTTCGACGTTCCCGCGGCGGACCTCAAGGTCGAGGCCATGCCCACGGCTTCCGCCGGGGTCGTCTGGACGCGCCTGGTGGCCCCGGGGGCCTATGAGCCCGACGGGACCTACACCCTCCAGGTCATGCCCGTCCCTGCCGGCTGGACCAAAGAGCAGGCAGAGGCCTTCATGACGGACCACAACAATTTCTATCTCGATTTCCTGACCGTCCAAAAAGTGTTCCCCGGACCGTTCGTGCCCACGTTCTTCACC
>JALHVH010000060.1 GCA_022867105.1 Candidatus Aminicenantota bacterium | reverse complement strand
CTGGAAAATTATTATTTTTTCTAATATTATTTGGCTGTTTGTTGCAGTTTTACAAATGCGATATGGGAAGATGATATTTGATTTTTTGGTTTCGGCGAGAACGAGCGAACCAAGAGGGGTTACGAGTTTGGCCGTCGAGCCTACCTATTTTGGCCTTTTCCTTCTTTTTATAAGTTGGATGTATTTAATTGCGGGAAACTACAAGTTGCCTTTCAGGATTTGGTTGCTTGTTATTTTAAATAGCGCTTTTATGGTGTTCTTTTCTCGATCATCTACGGCTGTGTTATTTTTGGTTGTTGGCATCTGCTTTTTTGTAATAGGATCTT
The DNA here is from genome assembly GCA_022867105.1 of Candidatus Aminicenantota bacterium. Classification (GTDB taxonomy): domain Bacteria; phylum Acidobacteriota; class Aminicenantia; order Aminicenantales; family Saccharicenantaceae; genus JALHVH01. The sequence continues at coordinate 7,453 of JALHVH010000060.1, read as the reverse complement.
TTTCTGTTCGTTCTTCTGTGGGTTTATTATTAGCTTTAGTAATATCCCTTTTGTCAGTTCATTATGCCGTGCGTTTGGTGCCGGGCACCAGGTTGTTTTCTCTATATGAGAAAGTGTTTTCAATGCGTGTTGTCGAGCTTGCCTATATTGATGAAAGCATAAATGAAAGGTTGGCTGATGTTATATTTCCAATCCAAGGTTTCTTTATAAACTATGGCTTGCCCGGTGGGTTTCACTCATACAGCTTGATGCGCTCGGAGCTTCGCAGTGTTTATGGAGGCTATTTTTGGGGTAGTGGCAGGGATAATAGAATCATGTCTTTTTTAGGGGCTTTTATATATGAGCTTGGTTTATTTGCAGCCGTGTTTTTCGTCGGCTTATTTTTAATGCTCTGGGATGGTACGAAAAAAAGATTTGCGGAGCTTGCCTTCTTTTTTATTTTGCTGAACTCAGCAATTTCTGTGGCATTTCCTTTAGCGGCTATGATTATTTCAATGTGGTTTTATAAAAAAAATTCGGTACGCTCGATAACAAGTTGAGCATTTTGCATATTGTTGACCCGGTTGGTAGATTGTCGGGCGGACTCAGTCCAATCACCTTAGGGCTGGCAGACTGAAATGTTGATACAACCCAATTATCCTAATATGGAAGGCAGGAAGGAACAATGTTTAATAGAAAAACGCTTCTCATAACCGGCGGCACGGGCACGTTTGGCAATGTTATTCTAAGGCGCTTCCTTAACACAGATATTACGGAAATTCGCATATTTAGCCGAGACGAAAAAAAACAGGATGACATGCGTTGTGCGCTGAGAAACCCCAAAGTGAAGTTTTATCTCGGTAACGTTAGGGATTATGACAGCATTATACCGGCCATGAAGGGAGTTGATCTGGTTTTTCACGCAGCCGCCCTAAAGCAGGTTCCCTCCTGCGAATTCTTCCCGCTTGAAGCCGTTCGCACAAACACCCTGGGTGCCGAAAACGTTATGAACGCAGCGCTTGAGTGCGGCGTCAAGAACGTCATCGTTCTAAGCACGGACAAGGCGGTTTACCCCATTAACGCCATGGGGATGTCAAAAGCTCTCATGGAAAAGATGATGGTCGCCAAAGCCCGCGCCTATGGTGATTCAGGCACGGTTTTCTGCGGCACGCGATATGGTAATGTCATGGGATCAAGGGGTTCTGTGATCCCTTTGTTTATAAGCCAAATTATCGAAAATGGGCCTCTCACCGTTACCGACCCGGAAATGACCCGCTTCATGATGTCGATCGATGGAGCTGTTGACCTGGTTCTCACCGCTTTTCACCATGGCAAACCGGGTGATATATTTGTCCAGAAGGCGCCGGCGGCGACGGTCGAAACGCTGGCAAAAGCTCTTCTTAAGATCTTTAAAGCGAATAACGAGATCCGGATCATCGGAACCCGACACGGGGAAAAATTATTCGAAACGCTTCTCAATCGTGAGGAAATGGCTAAAGCTGAAGATCTTGGGGATTATTATCGAGTGCCCGCGGATTGCCGAGACTTAAATTATTCTTGTTACTTTACAGAAGGGAAACGAAAAATATCCATCCAGCAGGAGTATAATTCACACATAACGCGCAGACTTGATGTCGAAGAGCTTGTGGAGATGCTTCTCCATTTGGAAGTTGTTCAGGAAGCGCTGAAGACAGGACGGATTAACCGTTAGGCGACAAACGAAAATGAAGATTCTAGTAACAGGCGCAAGAGGATTCCTTGGCCGAAACCTTATAGTCGCGCTCCGGCGGAATCCCGATCATGTTATTTATGAATATGATCTTGATTCACTTCACGAATCTTTGGAAGCAGCGCTCGCTTCGGCCGATGTGATTTATCATCTGGCAGGCGTGAACCGCCCCCGGGATCCTGAGGAGTTTATCAGCGGAAACGTGGAGTTCACGGCTTATCTCTGCAACACATTAAGTCGGTTGGGGCGGAATCCGACCTTGATTTTTACATCCTCTGTCCAAGCCGCCTCGGATAATCCCTATGGCTTGTCTAAAAGGAAGACTGAGGAGATTCTCGCGGATTTCGGCCGATCGACCGGAGCAAAGGTGGCGGTTTTCCGCCTGCCCGGGGTGTTCGGAAAATGGTGCCGGCCGAACTACAACTCGGTGGTGGCGACGTTTTGCAATAATATAGCGCGCGGCATTCCTATTGCCATCAAGGATCCGGCCAGGGAAATTGATCTCGTTCACATCGATGATGTCGTAAAAGCGTTTATTGACATTATGGAAACCAAACAGGAGAATAACAATCAATATTGCGAAATTCAGCCCGTTTTTCGCGTGACAGTTAGCCACTTGGCGGAGCTCTTAACCCGATTCAAGGCCGGCCGAACGAACCTGATGATTCCGGACTTTTCGGATCCTTTCATTCGGCGACTTTATTCTACCTACATATCATATATTCCGGAAAGCGAATTTGCTTATAGCCTTCCGATTCAAGCGGATGCCCGAGGGGAATTGGCTGAATTTCTCAAATCGGTTCATTTCGGCCAAATCTTTGTCTCTCGAACCAGGCCGGGCATTACCAGAGGCCACCATTACCATGATCTGAAAGTCGAGAAGTTTGCCGTGCTCGAAGGAGAGGCCATCATTAGATTTCGTTCTATCCAGGGCGACGATGCTTTCGAGTATCGGGTTTCGGGAAGAGAATTCAGGGTTGTCGATATTCCTCCCGGATATACCCACAGCATCGAGAACATAGGGAATACAGATATGGTCGTCTTGTTCTGGGCTTTTGAACCATACGATCCCATTCGCCCAGACATATACTCGCTTAACGTGGAAAAGGATAAACAAGCATGAAGGTTATGACGGTAGTCGGCACACGCCCGGAGATAATAAGGTTGTCTCGCGTTATGGCAGCCCTTGATAAGCACATGACTCAGATTGTCGTGCATACCGGCCAGAATTACGACCATGAGCTCAACGAGATCTTTTTCGAGGACCTGGAGCTGCGAAAGCCGGATCACTTTTTAGAGGCCGCAGGCAGGACCGCTTGTGAGATGGTAGGACAGGTCATCGTCCGTATGGATCAGGTGCTGGAGAAAGATCGGCCTGACGCGTTGCTTGTGTTGGGTGATACGAATAGCTGCCTTGCGGCTTATGCGGCCAAGCGGCACAAGATTCCCGTTTTTCATATGGAGGCGGGAAACCGTTGTTTTGATGAGCGTGTTCCGGAAGAAATAAATCGCCGTCTCGTCGACCACATCAGCGATATTAATATGCCATACAGTCAGATCTCTCGGCGATATTTGCTTGCGGAGGGCTTTCCGGCCGATCGTATCATCGTGACCGGGAGCCCGATGTTTGAGGTATTACATCACTATATGCCCAAGATTCAGCGTGCCGATGTTCTTGCCAGACTTAACGTAAATCCGTTTGAATATTTCCTGATCAGCTTCCATCGCGAAGAGAACGTGGATGACGCCGAGCGATTAGATAAATTGTTTAAAATCCTCGAAGGCTTAGTACTGGAATACGGGCTTCGAATCATCGTCACAACTCATCCACGAACTCGAAAACGTATCGATGAGACCCACGCAAAACTCGATCCGCTCATCGAACTTCAAAAGCCGTTCGGTCTGACGGATTACATCAAACTCGAGCTCAATGCTAAAGCGGTCCTTTCCGATAGCGGCACGATCACGGAAGAATCCTCTATCCTGAACTTCCCGGCTCTGAACATTAGGGAAGCCCACGAACGGCCCGAAGGGATGGAGGAAAGCTCGGTTATGATGACCGGATTGGAGTGGACCGGTGTCAGACAAGGGCTGAAGGTTCTGGAAACCCAGGGTCGGGGAAATGAACGAACATTGCGGATCGTGAAAGATTATGATGTTCAAAATGTTTCTGGAAAAGTCGTTAGAATCATCATGAGCTATACAGAATATGTCAATAGGGTTGTGTGGCGTAAGGGTGTCAGATAGCATCATCTTAGATAAATTCAGGTAGTTTTCTAATGGCCCGAATCGCTTTTCTGAGTCTCGTCTTTCCACCTGACTCCGTTTCAACGGCCCAAATCATGGGCGAATTGGCGGCAGAATTGAAAAAAACAGGTCATGAACTTAGTGTTCTTACGTCCACACCTCACTACAACCGTGATCAGGAAGCTGAGTCCAGGCAGCCACTGGCTGCGTATTGGGGCACGATTCTTCAAAAAAGCACCTTTTGTGGTATGCCCGTATTTCACATTAACATGCCCGCAAAAAGCATCAGCCTTAAGGATCGGATAGTGCCCTTCTTTAAGTTTCATGTGTTGAGTTTTATTGCAGGTATATTTGTATTAAAAAAACCGGATATTATCATTGTCGCATCTCCTCCGATCACGATAGGCTTATGCGCTTGGCTATTGGGCGTATTTCACCGAGCTAAATACATATATAATGTCCAAGAGATTTATCCGGATTGCGCGATAAGTCTTGGTGCTATTCGGAATAAAGCCTTGATTCGTCTGCTGTATAAACTGGAATCATTTGTTTATAGCAAAGCGGCGCTTGTCTCCGTAATCGCGCCTAAAATGGCTCGTCAGCTTGCCGATAAAGGTGTTTCTCCCTCCAAAATAAAGATGATTCCCAATTTCGTTAATATTGAAGAAATGCGTCCTTTGCCGAAAGATAATACGTTCAGCCGTCAATATGGGATTCAAAACAAGTTTGTTGTCAGCTATGCGGGAAATATGGGGCCGGCGCAAGACCTGGAAAAACTCATCGATTGCGCCCAGTTGATTCAAAATCGAGCGAATATCCATTTCGTCATAGCGGGCGAAGGAATGTGGAGAGATAAGCTTATCGAATACGCAAGGAAAAAGAATCTATGCAATCTTCAGATATTGCCCTACCAACCTTACTCGTTAGTTCCAAAAATCTATGCAAGTTCTGATTTATGTCTTGTGCCGCAGCTGCCAAGCATTACGGCGGCTGCGATTCCTTCGAAAGTCTATCGCATCATGGCCTGTGCTAGACCGGTTTTGGCAGCTACCGATCTTCAATCAGATCTCGCTGAACTTGTAAATAAAGCAAGATGTGGAATCATTGTGAGGCCCGGATCTGCCGAACAACTAGCGCAAGAAATAGTCAGGGCCTCAGAAAACCCTGCATCACTGCGGCCGATGGGTGAAGCCGGACGCGAGCATGTTGTTAAGTATTATACGCGCGAGGGAGTGGCGAAATTGTACCACCGGCAAATTGCCTTATTGGTCAAAACCATTTAGCCAAACTTATATGGCTCTTGCAGGACGTCGGTTTTTTGTTTAGGCGCGAGTATGCCCTCCATTTCTGAAAGAGTTTCTCGTGTTCTTGTGACGGGTGCCACAGGTGCTTTGGGGCCACGCGTCGTTGAAGCATTGCAGCAATCTGGTTACCCAGTGCGCGTATTGGCTCTGGATCCTCCAGAACCCAAAATGTTTTCTCAAGCGACGGACTTCCAGCTAGGGGATATCAACGATGAAAGAGCGGTCAGAACAGCCGTCTCCGGTGTTACGGCTATTATCCACATGGCTGCCATGCTTCATATCAATACACCATTGCCTGAGCAGATTTCTCGCTATAAACTTATCAATATTGATGGGACTGCGTTGGTCGCCCGAGCAGCCATTGAAGCAGGCGTACAACGCGTGGTGTTCTTCAGTACGATGGCTGTATACGGCCATGGGGACGGCCGAATGCTCGATGAAAATACCATGCCACACCCGGATAGTGCTTATGCCGAAACTAAGCTATGCGCTGAACGGATTATGCTGGAAACGCGAAAACCCGACGGCCGGCCGTTTGGAACAGTATTACGCTTAGCGTCCGTTTATGGATCTCGAGTCAAAGGAAATTATCGCCGTCTGCTTCAAGCCTTGGCCAGAAACCGATTTATCCCTATTGGTCCCGGGACGAATAGGCGGACGCTTGTCTATGACAAGGATGTGGCCAGCGCGGTATTGGCTGTAATGGAGAACCCAAATGCGGCAGGGAGGGTTTTCAATGTCACGGATGGTGAAATTCATTCATTAAACGACATCATCCTGTCTATTTGCGAGGCGTTGGGGCGGAGGCCTCCTCGAATGCATCTTCCTGTCGCCCCCTTGCGCACGACTGTTGAGATCCTAGACAAAGGAGCGAGGATGCTCGGTCTCAGGTCTTACAGCTTTAGGGGCGCTTTAGATAAGTACACCGAAGATATGGCTGTCGACGGGCATAGGATACAAGACGAGACCGGCTTCAAGCCAAAATTTGATCTTCTGTCCGGCTGGCAAGAGGCCATAGAAGAAATGCGTTCAAGAGGAGAGCTATAGGTTGCTGATCATTGGGTTTGCAGTCGCCGCCGGCGCGCTTGTCTTAGCATACCTATGCGTCGCGGGATTTCGCCGCTGGGCGGCCGAACGGGTGCTTGATATCCCGAATGTCCGCAGTTTGCATACACGGCCAATTCCCCGCGGGGGAGGACTTGGCATTGTTATCGTTGTTCTTACTGGAACCTGGGGCCTATTTTTTTCCCGAATTATGAGCACGCCGTTTAGGGAGATCGCGGCTCTCAGCCTCGGCGGTGGTCTCGTAGCATTGGTCGGGTGGCTTGATGATATTCATAACGTGCCGAGCCGCGCACGCCTTATCGTTCACGCGGTGAGTTCTATTATTATCCTTATGGCAATCGGTTATTTAAATGCGGTACCAGTTCCTGTCATTGGAGATATTTGTCTTTATTCAATAGGCATTCCGTTTACATTAATTTGGATAATTGGTTTGACCAACGCATATAATTTCATGGACGGCATAGATGGGATTGCGGGCGGGCAAGCGGTTGTTGCCGGCTTAGGTTGGACAATTATAGGTTTAATAGGCGGCCAATCGTTCGTTGGCTTAATGGGCGTGCTTTTGGCTGCTTCGAGTCTAGGTTTTCTATTCCACAACTGGCCTCCCGCTCGAATTTTCATGGGGGATGTGGGAAGTGCATTTATTGGATTCACTCTGGCTGTTCTTCCCATTATTGCGGCCCATAGGGATCCACGCTTCATGTTTGCAGGAATCCTGTTGGTTTGGCCGTTCATATTTGATACTTCTTTCACTTTGGTTCGCCGTTTGATTAATAAAGAAAACGTTTTCGAAGCTCATCGGTCTCATATATATCAGCGGCTTGTCATTGCCGGGTACAGCCATCGTTTTGTGACGCTCATGTATATGGGGTTTACGGCGACAGGGGCGATTCTTGCCTTTTTTTGGGTTAAAGGATTCCATCACTTAAACGCCCTCGCTATTCTGATACCTATTATGCTATTCATTGGCCTTTGGCGATTCACGGTCCTATCCGAAAAGAAATGCCATTCCACGGAGAAGGAAAGACCGATGGGGATGGCCAAGTGGGATAAGTGATATGGGTTGCGTATCAACAAAAGTGTTTGCCTTCCGGAAGCCAAGTGACCTACAATGACCTCGAGCGCGTGG
>JALHVH010000440.1 GCA_022867105.1 Candidatus Aminicenantota bacterium | reverse complement strand
TCATCGCCCTCTCGGAGATGGTCAAGGTCGGCGGCCTGGGCAAGGACATCAGCGACCTTCCGGTGGCGGGGGCGGCGCCGCAATGGATGAGCGAGAAGGCCCTCGCCATAGGCCAATATTTCGTGGCCTCGGGCGTCTATACCATTTTCGGCATCGGGCTTCCCATAGAAGGGAGCGACACGTTCTGTCATCATATCTTTCAGGAATTTGAAGGCATCTTGGGCGGCCGCTGGGGCATGGAAGCGGAGCCCGGGAAAATGGCCGCAGAGATCATAGACCATATCAACCGGAAGCGGGAAAAACTGGGCATAGGCGGCAGCAAGGAAAGGGTCCTGTTCGATATGGCCATGAGAAGGGATCTTGAGGTTTGAAAGATCGCTGAGATGAGGGGAAAGGGATGTCCAGATTAATCGCCACAAGGGCCATCCGCGGAGCGCACAAACTCGTCGGCCGGGCGGATAAAGAGCTCGGCCGGGCTCTCGAGGAAAAAGGTCCAGGGACCAAGGTCGAATTCCCCAACACGGGCTACTTCCTCCCGATTTCTTATGGCCTCTTGGGAATAAAGGTTCGGACCCTGGAAGATCTAAAAACGGTCCTGGAGGAGGCCAAGAGACTTCTCCCGCCGGTCCCCGCGGACAAACTCTGGCTCCCGTATCTCGGCCACACCCTCGACGCAGGCATGGCCACCCTGTTTGCCGATGAGATCATCGAGGCCATCAAGTACACTCAAAACCCCATCCCGTATCTTCTCGAGCCGTCTCCCCGTGACGGCCGGCTCTGGCTTGGCGCGGCCGACGATGTCATCCTCAGGGAACGGGGCATCGAGTTCGTGGACGGGACGGCCCCCGGCTTCGCGGCCTGCGTCGGTTCCTGCCCCACGAACGCTGTCGCCGTGAAGATCGCCAGGGAACTCCAGGAAAAGAACCTTTATGTCTTCATGGCCGCGGACACGGAGGGACGTTCCATGGCCCAGCAGTTGGCCGAAGAGGGGGTGGAGATGGGATGGCCGACGAGACTCGTGCCCTTCGGGAATGATGTCACGGCCTGCATCCATGCCCTTGGCTTCGCGACCCGCGTCGCGCTTTCTTTCGGAGGCGCCCAGCCCGGCGATTACAGCCGTGTCCTCCGCTACAACAAGAACAGGATCTTCGCCTTCGTCCTCGCCTTCGGCCCGGTCGACGACGAAAAGCATGCCCAGGCGGCCGGCGCCATCAACTACGGCTTTCCGACCATCGCCGACACCGATATCGACCAGATCCTGCCCACGGGCATCTGCACCTACGAACATGTGGTCTCCCCGGTCCCGGCCGACAAGATCGTGGCCAAGGCCATCGAAGTCCGGGGCCTCAAAATCACCATCGCCAAGGTCCCGGTGCCGGTTCCCTTCGGGCCGGCTTTTCAAGGCGAGAGGGTCCGCAAGGAAGAGATGTATGTGGAAATGGCCGGCCAGGTCCGGCCGGGCTTCGAGCTTCTGACGACCCGGGATTTGAGCGATGTCGAAGATGGAAAGATCGACATCATCGGGCCCGAAATCGACGATGTCGGAGAAGGCAGCGAGCTTCCCCTCTCCCTCTGGGTCGAGGTGGCGGGCCGGGAAATGCAGCCGGACTTCGAGCCCATCCTGGAACGCCACTTCCACGACTTCTTGAATTGCGCCCACGGCCTTTTTCATATGGGGCAGCGCGACATCAACTGGGTGCGGATCAGCAAGGAAGCCAAAAGGGGAGGGCTCAAGTTCAAGCACTTCGGCTCCATCATCCACGCCAAACTCCACAGTGAGTTCGGGAAGATCGTGGACAAGGTCCAGATCACGGTCATCACCGACGAAAAGGAGATCCTGAACCGGATCGGCTTCGCCCGCAAGGTTTACGAACGAAGGGATGCCCGCCTCGCCGACATGACGGATGAGGCCGTGGACACGTTCTATTCCTGCACCCTCTGCCAATCCTTTGCGCCGAACCATGTCTGCATCATCACGCCCGAGCGGTCGGGGCTCTGCGGCGCCTACAACTGGCTCGACGGAAAAGCCGCTTTCCAGATCAACCCCACCGGCCCTAATCAGCCGGTGAAAAAAGGCCCGGCGATCGATGCCCTCAAAGGCCAGTGGAAAGATATCAATGAGTTCGTTTGCACCCATTCCCACAAGTCCCTTGAAATTTTCAATCTTTACAGCTTCATCGATTTTCCCATGACTTCCTGCGGCTGCTTCGAATGCATCTCCTGCGTGCTTCCCTCGACCAACGGCATCATGACCGTCTACCGCGCCTATCCGGGGTTGACGCCGAGCGGCATGAAGTTTTCCACCCTGGCCGGGACGGTGGGCGGGGGTGTGCAGACCCCCGGCTTCATCGGCCACAGCAAGCTGTACATCGAAAGCCGGAAATTCATCAGCGCCGAAGGCGGCGCCCGGCGGATCGTCTGGATGAATAAGGAGCTTAAAGAAACGATGGAGCCGGCCCTGCGGAAAATCGGCCGGCAGTGCGGACTCGATAACTTCGCGGAGATGATCGCTGATGAAACCGTCGCCCAGACGGAGGATGAGGTCCTGAAATACATCACCAGGATGAACCACCCGGCCCTCTCCATGCCGCCTCTCTTTTGAGCCAAGACCATGAGAACCATCGCTGTCGCCGGAAAAGGAGGGACGGGAAAAACGACCGTCGCCGCCTTGATCGTCCGCTGCTTGAGCGAACATGACACGAAATCCATTCTAGCCGTAGATGCCGATTCGAACGTCAATCTGAATGATGTCCTGGGCGTCACCCTGAACGAGACGATCGGGAACATCCGGGAAGAGATGAAGGACCGGGTAAGCGGCCTGCCGGGAGGAATGACCAAGCCCCAGTTTCTGGAATACAAGATCCATGCCAGCCTGGTCGAGACCGCCCGCTTCGACCTCATCGCCATGGGCCGGCCGGAAGGCCCGGGCTGCTATTGCTACGCCAACAATCTCCTTCGCGACATATTGAATACCCTGAGCGCCAACTATGCTCACGTCATTATTGACAACGAGGCCGGCCTGGAACACCTGAGCCGCCGCACGACCCAGAGGATCGATGACCTGCTCGTCGTTGCCGACCCTTCCCCCCGGGGGATCCGGGCGGCCGCCAGGATCAGCCGTCTTCTGAAAGAACTGGATTCCCGGGTCGATCAAAAATTCCTTGTCCTCAACCGGGTCCGCGGCCCTCTTCCCGGCTCCGTCAGCTCCTTGATCCGGGAGGCCGGGTTGGATCTTGTCGCTTCGGTCCCCGAAGACGACCATTTGCTGAGGATGGATCAGGAAGGACACTCGATCTGGGACGTCCCGACGGACTCCCCGGTCTATCGGGCCATCCATCGTCTCCTGAAGGACTTGACGAATGACGAAAAACCCCGAGAGGTCAGCCCATGAGCTTTGAGATCCCGAGAGAAAAAAATCCGGGGAAGGTGGCGGAAGTGACCCTGGGAGCCACTCCCGAGCAGGGAGGCACGCGCTCCCACACGGTCACGATCGGCGGGAGCACGGCCCTCCCGTTCCATTTTTTCGAGGGCGAGCATCCCCATCCGCCGGCCGTCGCCATGGAAGTCTTTGACAAAGTTCCGGCCAAGTACCCGCGCTCGCTTCTGGACGAGTTTCAGGATGTCATCGATAGACCCTGGGAAATGGCCCGGAAATGCGTCAGCGCATACGGGGCCGAGCTCATCAGCGTCCGCCTGGAGGGGACACATCCCGAAAAGGGGAACAAGAGCGCCGAGGAGGCCGTGGAGCTCGTCAAACAAGTCCTCCGGTCCGTGGCGGTCCCCGTCATCGTGACCGGACACAGCCATTTCGCCAAGACGAACGAGGTCATGAAAAAGGTCTGCGAGGCGGCGGCCGGCGAGAATTGCCTCATCAACTATGTGGAAAAAGACAATTACAAGACTATCGCCGCGGCCTCGATCGCCTACAAGCATACCCTGGCGGCCCAGAGCCCCATTGACGTGAACCTGGCCAAACAGCTCAACATTCTCCTCAAGGACATGAATTTTCCCCAGGAGAAGATCGTTATGGACCCCTTGACGGGGGCCCTGGGTTATGGCCTAGAATACACCTACTCGATCATGGAAAGGATCCGGATCGACGGCCTGTCGGGGGACCCAATGCTGGCCTTTCCCATGCTGGCGAACCCCGGATACGAATGCTCCAGGGTGAAGGAGGCACGGGTGCCGGAGAAGGATTACCCGCAGTGGGGGAGCGAAGATGTGCGGGGCGCTTACTGGGAGATCGCCACGGCCATGAGTCTCCTGGCCGCCGGGGCGGACCTTCTGATCATGCATCATCCAAGGGCCGTGGACGCGGTCAAAAAGAAGATCCGTGAGATGCGCGCCAAGGGCGGAGGAGAATGACCATGGCCCTTTCCGGATTGGAGATCTTCAAGCTTCTCCCCAAGACGAATTGCGGGGACTGCGGTGTCCCAACGTGCATGGCTTTTGCCATGAAACTGGCCCAGAAAAAAGCCGAACTCAGGGAATGCCCCCACGCCTCCGAACAGGCCAAGGAAGTCCTGGGAGCGGCGAGCGAACCGCCCATCCGGCTGGTTCAGATAGGAAGCGCCGAG
>JALHVH010000439.1 GCA_022867105.1 Candidatus Aminicenantota bacterium | reverse complement strand
GCTTTTACCGCCGTCATCTCGGGACGATGCTCAGCCCCAAGGTGAACTGGGGCGCGGCCATTCTTTTCTACCTCCTCTTTATCGCCGGGTTGCTCATCTTCGTCATCCGGCCGGCCCTGGCGCAGGGCGCGCTCCTAACCGTCCTTTGGCTCGGCGCTCTGTTCGGGTTGATCTCCTATGCCACTTATGACCTGTCCAATCTGGCGACGCTCAGGGACTGGCCTCTGATCGTGACGGTTGTCGACCTTGTCCGGGGCACGACCCTGGGCGGCCTGGTGTCCCTCATCAGCATCCTCCTCGGCCGCTGGCTCCTCCGTTCCTGATGAATTCGAAACGGAAGGGAGCGGATCCGAAGTTCAGAATCTCCAGAGGTAACTGATCTTGAAGAACAGGCCGCGCTTGGTTTCGAGGAAACGGTCGCTCGTCACGTACTCGCCGCCGTTCCACTCTTGCCGCTCGAAGGCCGAACCGTAGCCAACGTAGAAGACCGTCCCCGGGATGTAGGTGAACGACACGAGCGCGTCGGCGGTCAGCCGCTTCCGGTAGAAGTTGTATTCGACGATCCCCCGCAGGAACAGGTATTTGTTGGCCTGGAACGTGTTCCGGCTGCGGAGGATCGTATAGTCGTAGATCTTCTCCCCGTCGGCCCGCTTGAAGAAATCGACATAGTTCAGGCTCAGGCTGAAGTCGAGCTTGTCGACGGGCTGGTACCGCACGCCGAGGCCGAAGCGGGTCTCATCGCCCTGGTACGGGGCGTCCGGGTCGTAGTAAATGCCCCCCCACTTTCGGACCGACGTCTCAACGTAGACCTGCTTGAAGACTTGGGACTCCGCGCGGAATCCGTAACCGTTTCGGTCGAATCGCCCTCCGGCAAAGATCTCGTTGCCCAGGATCCCTTCGAACCGGACCTGGGTGTTCCGCGGCAGGTAGAACCGGACGACGAAGAAGTTCATCGTCTCCCACATGTCGTCAATCGTGTCGTAGAGGTGGTAACTCCAATAGAAGGGCTCGATCTTCTGGAAAAACTTCGACTTGGGGTAGATCTGGTGCATGGCGAAGGCGGCGAAACGCCGCACGCCGGTCCGTGTGAGGAAGCCCGTGTCCACCTGGAAATTCCGGGAAACGTCCTGGTAGCCGAGGTCGATGAACCATTTCCGGCTCTGGTAATTGTAATAGAGCGAAAGCGCGTGGTCCTTGTTCGTGGACTCCGCGTCCGCCGGCTGTGTCAGCGAGCCGAAAGCGTGGAACGAGAAGAGGGAGGCTTGGCTCAACCGGAACCGGCCGTCGACGCCGCCGACGCGGTTATACCCCTGGCCATACTCCCGGTCCGTGTAGAACGCGCCGATATAGGCGTCTTCTTTCAGGGAATGCTTGTAGCGGACGATGGCGAAATCCGGGTGCACATCCACCGCGTCGCCCGGCAGGCGGTCCTTGGCGTAGACGGCGGCGATCGTGTCGCGGCGGCTGAGCTTTCCGGTCAGCCTGAATCCGTAGGTCGGGTCGATGATCGTCCGCGTGTAAACGACGGCCGACAGCGGGGCGTCCTCCATTTCGCCGCCGAACCGCCAGAGGTCCTGACCCTCGAGGAAGAACGGCCGCTTCTCCTGGTAATAGAGGGCATAGCGGAGGTTGATGTCGACCTGGCCGGCGTCGGCCTCGACCTGGCTGAAATCGGGGTTGACCGCACCGTCCATGGTCATGTCGGACGTCAGGCCGACCTTGCCCGTCAGGCTGATGTCCTTGTTCTCTTCGTCCCTGACGAGCTTCCCGGCGTCGGCGCCGTAGCGGGCCCCGTAGGTGAAGGCGGGCAGGATCTCGACGACCCTTTTATACGTGAG
>JALHVH010000438.1 GCA_022867105.1 Candidatus Aminicenantota bacterium | reverse complement strand
GTTTCAACCATGCAGCCCAGCATGAGCTTCAGGCCCAGGGCCCGGGCCATCGCGACCATCCGGACGGCTTCCTGGATGCCGCCGCACTTCATGAGCTTGATGTTCATCCCATGGAAACCCTCGGCGATCTTCGGGATGTCCGTGGCTTTCATCAAGCTTTCGTCGGCGAACAGGGGGAGCTTCGACCTCTCCTTGAGCCACTTATACTCGTCGAACATGCCCGCGGGCATGGGCTGTTCGACCAGCTCGACGTCCCTGCCGGCCAGCCAGTCGATCATGGCCAGCGCTTCTTCCTTCGTCTTCCAGCCCTCGTTCGCGTCGACCCGAAGGGGCTTCGACGTGACCTCACGGATGCCGTCGATGATGGCCTTGTCGTCCTTGGAGCCGAGCTTGATCTTGTAAACCGAGAAGTCCCGGGCTTCCTTGACCTTTTCCTGCATGACCTTCACTTCGTCGATCCCGATGGAGTAGGTCGTCAGCGGCGCCTTGTCCTTATCCAGGCCGAGGAACCGGTATACGGGAACGCCGAGCTTCTTCCCGACCCAGTCGAGGATGGCCATGTCCAGGGCCGCCTTGGCGGCATGCTCGCCGGGGACCAGGGCGTCGAGTTCCTGCCATCGCTCAAAGTATTGCCAAAGGTCCTTTTCCAGGACGGGCCGGGCTTTCTCGATGAAGGCCAGGCCGCCTTCGGCGTTCTCGTTATAGCGGGCGATGGGGGCCGCCTCCCCTATCCCGGCCGCCCCGTCCTTCTCGATCCGGACAAGAGCGTTCCGGCGGACGTTCCACGTCCCGCGCGAGAGCGTCCAAGCATATTTAAGCTGGACCTCGTAGATGCGGGCGTCGATCCTGGCCGGACCGGCTGCGGCGTCTTTGATCCCCGTGAAAACGCGCTTCCCCCGCAGGGCGGATCCGGCCAGCACCATCCCGGAAAGTTCGAGGAATTCCTTGCGTCTCATCATCGTCTCCTTCGTCGGGCTTGAAGGCCCAATTATAAGCCAAAAGCGGGGGTCAAACCTACACTTTTTTTAGCCTTCCCGGACCGCCTTTCGAGGACCGTGATGGGAGGGCATGGGGAAGGGCTGCAGCGACCATACTCCATTGACACCGAAGCCCGGGGGTTATATAAAACTATCAGAATCGAATTGGAGGTTTCCATGCTTAGGAAGGCTGTTCTTATGTTGTCGCTTATATCCCTTTCCGTCATGTTCGCGGCCGGCGCCGAAATCCCGGGAACGGCCGTCGTCATCAAGACCGTTGAGAACATGTACAGCGCCTCGAATGACACCGTGAACGTCGTCAGCCAGGCGCTCCTCGGGACCAACGTCAAGATTCTGGCGTCTGAAAAGACCGCCAAGGGCGAGGAATGGTTCCGGATCGAGACGCCGGACACCTATCAGGGCTGGATGATCGGAACGTCCCTCAAGTTCTTGAAGCCTGACGGCAAGCCATACGCCTCGGCAGGGAAAGTTTTTGTCGTCACGTCCCTCCTGGCTAACACCTACCGCGAGCCGGACGTCACCAAGCACAAGCCTGTCAAGGTGGCTCCGATAAGCTGCGTCCTCGAGGTCACCGAGGAGCGCGACGAGCGCTGGCTCAAGGAATACGGTGAGCGTTATCTCGAAGTGAACCTCCCCTGCGGGACGAAGGCCTGGGTTCAGAAGGGTGACGGCGAGATCGTGGACGCCGCCTCGCCCCGAAAGAGGCTCTCCCCCGACGAGACGGTCGCCCTGGCGAAACGCTTTCTGGGACTTCCTTATCTTTGGAGCGGCGTCACCCCCTATGGCCTGGATTGTTCCGGCTATGCCCAGCTCCTCTACCGGTTGAGCGGCATCGACATCCTCAGGGATGCGGCTATCCAG
>JALHVH010000059.1 GCA_022867105.1 Candidatus Aminicenantota bacterium | reverse complement strand
GGCGATGCCGAAATCCATGATCCGCGCGTTTCCCTCTTTATCGATCATGATATTCTGAGGTTTCAGGTCGCGGTGGATGATGCCCAGCCGGTGCGCCTCTTCGAGTCCTTCGCAGACCTGCCGAGCGATGATGACGGCCGTACCCGGAGCGATCTTCCGGGAGCGATGGATGAAACTTTTCAGATCCTCGCCACGGACGTATTCCATAGTGATGTAGTGAATCCCCGAATCCTCTAAGAGCTCATACATCCGGCAGATATTCCGATGGGAGATCCGGCGGGCGTTCTTGAGTTCGTTGCTGAACCGCTCGAGGACCCTTTTTTCGGAAGCGATTTCCGGCTTGAGGAGCTTGATGGCGATTTCTTCATTGATTTTTCTATCCAGAACCCGCAGGACCCTTCCCATCCCGCCCTGGCCGAGCTCTTCAATGATCTGGTAGCGTCCGGCGAAACTGCTGCCAGTGGTCAACTCGCGGATATCGGTTTTCACGATCTTCGTGTGGGACCAAGTGGACTTCTCCTCAGCCTCCCCGACGGTAACTTCAGGATTGAGGGATAGGCCGCACTTGGCACAGAATCCTGTTTCATGGAAATTCTCAAAATGACAATTGGGGCATTTCATATAGTAACCAACGCCGCTTAAAGCACCCCTGCGCCCATATCGAGAGATGAATATCACACCTGGCCTCGGCTGTCAATGCGGTGTATGGGGTCAGGACATTCGTAACACCTGGGACTTTTGGATTTTCTTTCATCGTCGATGAAATCCGTTGGCGCTCAGCATCCCGGCCGCCCCAAAACCAACCAAAGACGGTCTCTCCCCAAAGCGCCGTAAATGATTGATAAGAAATTGTTTTTCTGCTGTGCTGGCTGAATGAGCATTCAAGTGTCGATTTTGCCTCAGCCCATCGTTAGGGATGAAAAATCACAGCCTGATCGGATGTCAAGTTGAGCTCAAAATAGCGGAAGGCGGGCCGGGAAGTCACGGGACAAGCTCTAAAATGCCGGAAATCCGATAGACCTCATCTCCGAGAGCAAAAGAAGGTCACGAGAGATACTCACTGCCGGCCCCAGCGGCCATCAGGGAATTTGTGTTTTTCACGACATGATAAATTCTCGCTAAGGATAGGCTCCCCTCCGGCGCGATCCCCGGTTTTCCAGAAAAAGGCGGTAGGTTTCCTTTCTTTTTTTATCGGAAAACCGGACCTCCTGAAAGCCGATGGATTCAAGGAGCGCCTCGCATCCCAACCCGCGGAGTTGTTTATCCCGGATGCCGACGGCCTGGGCCTTCGTCTCAAGAATCATCCGGCGCAGGTAGTCGGGTTCGGAGAGTCGGGTCGAGTCTATGTTGATCAAGACCGTGTCTTTCCCTAAATACAGCCGCCCGCCCGCCCGCCAATAATCCTCGATGGCCAGAATCTCGAGGTCCGGCCTCCGGGCCAGGTAGCGGGCCATCTCCACTCCCGACTCCGAACGGCGAAAACGGAAACCATCGATCTCGACGACGACGGCCAGGCAGGCGATCGAGATCATGAGGAGAACCGATTGAGCCGGCGTCAGGACGGCCGTTCGCTTTCCCCCCTTCCTTTCCGCCCGTTTTTTCCCGACATAATGAAGGCCAGCCATCAGGGCCAGAAGAGGCAGGGCGAGGATCGAATAACGGGGGTCCTTGTGGGCCAGAACAAGAAGGCCTACGACAACGCCGCCCAGAAAGAACAATATCCGTTTTTCCGCCGCCGAGGCCTTGAGGGCAAAGCCTGTTTCCCGGCCTCTTCCCAAGATGTGCCAGGCGGAAAGCCCAGCCATGATCGCCCAAAACGGCATGGCGGGGACAAGGTATCTCGGTTCCTTGTGCGGGAGGAAGCTGAGGAGGATGACCGGCGAAAATGCCCAGAGATAGATTTTTTTGTTCCGAAGCTTCAGGGCGTAAATGGCCAGGGCGAAAGTCAGGAAGTCGGTCCAAAGGCCGATGCTGCTTATATAATAATGGAACGGCTCGTGTCCCCGTGACGATAGTTTCTTGACCAAGGTATAGTCGACGATGTTTTTCAGGCTATAAAACGGCGATTTCCAGTAGAACGCGTCGCTCAGGCCGATGGCCAGAATAAAAGCGGCGGCGGAAACCGCGCCGAGCCAAAAAGCCCGTCCCCGGCGCTTCTTGAGGAAAAGAAAAAGAAAGGCCGGGCCGATATAGAGAATCTCGCTGAAGCGGAGCGCCGCCGCCAGTCCCAGGACACAGCCGGAAAGAATCGTCGCCCAGGCCTCCCTCATATTGGACAGGAGAAACCAGAAGCCGAGGAGAACAAAGGTCGAGGCCACCGTCCGGGGAAGCTCGGTGCTGGCAAAAGTCGTGTGGAGCTTGCTCAGGCCCAGAAAGAAAAGCGACATTAGCCCTATGGCCGGGCTGTTGTAAAGGCGCCTGGCGATTCGATAGACGAGCCAGAGGTTCAGGGCGGAAAAGCCGATAACGACGAGCCGGCCTGCGTAGATCAAGGGCCAAGCCGCCTCTACGCCAAGGAGTTTCAGGACGAACTGGACAGGATAAATGAAGACCATGGGAAACAGCGGATTCCTTAGTTCCCAAGCTTGCCAGTCCCAATGGAAAAGGTGGGCGAAGCTCATCTCCTGGACTTCGACGTCGTCGCCGCTGTAAAATCCGAAATAGACAAAAGCGATGGCCATTTTCAGAAGAACCGAGAGGACGATGGTCCAGAAGACGATCCGCTTGACGGCGCGGGGCTCGAGGCCGGAGATTTTCCGGGCGAGCTTTTCCGAGGCCGCCCAGGCGCGGTCGGCCCAGCGGTCCAGGCTCAGCGAGCGGATGTTGAAAAACGGAATCCGCCGCAGGCAGGCGAGCCGGAGGAGGAGAAGAGAGAACAAGATGGCCAAGGGGATGACGATATGCCGGGCACTGATTCGAATGCCGGCGCCGATCTGATAAGCGCCGCCCCCGGTCACCAGGACAAAAAGGACGAACATGGCCAGGATGACGATCAGTCCGTCCCAGATGACCGCGATTCCGTCGAGGACGAAGTTCCTGGTTTTATGCTTTGCCATTGCTGCCGCGTTTCCGCCGTTTTCGGCGCAAAGATTCCTTCCGCTATTCCATGGTTCCGGGGATGTAGGCTCTCGCACTAATCTGTAGTCTTCCCCTTCTTCTTTCTCACGATCTCTTGTATAAAGGATGATCTGTTGCGGACTGTCTTGAAAGGAAAAAGGAGCGGCGAATTCTCGCTCCGGACAATAAAACTTCCCTCCTATCCATATCGATCCTATATCTCCGGCCTGTTGGCCCTGTCAATCGCCGCGAAAAGTCGCGAAAAGATTGCCCGATGATCCAATCGGGATGGCCGTCGGCCCGGCTTCCCCATTTTTCAGAATGGCCCCAGATGAAGGGCTTGGGCGATGACCACCGCAGCCATGCCCAAGGCCAGCCAGATGAGAAGCAGCGGCAGGAGCCAGCGGACCCATTTCTCCCAAGGGATCTTGAGGATGCCCAGGGCGGCCATGAAATAGCCTTGAGTGGGGATGAAGACGTTGGTCAGCCCGTTTCCCAGCTGGTAAGCCAGGACGTTGGTCTGACGGGTGATACCGACCAGGTCCCCGAGGGGCGCCAGGATGGGCATGGACACCGCGGCCTGGCCGCTCCCCGAAGGAACGATGAAGTGGAGCAGGTTCTGCATGAGGTAGATGCCGATGACGCTGATGGAAGACGACCAGCGCCCGACTACAGCCGCCATGGCGTGGGTCAAGGAATCTATTACGTTGGCGTCCCGAAGGATGACCAGGGCCCCACGGGCCAGCCCGACGACAAGGCCGGCATAGGTCATGTCCTGGGCGCCCTGGATGAAACTCCGGGCCGTGTCATCGAGCGACAGCCCGCCGATAGGACCTGCCGCAATGGCCAGTCCGAAGAAGAGGCCAGAAAGCTGTAAAAGGCCCCAGTGCCAGCGGATGGCGCCGAGGACCAGGACGACAAGGGCGGCCACCGTCACAACTAGAACAGCGGCATGTCTATGGGTGAAAAGGACGTCCTCGTCCCGCGGAGCCCCAGCCTCCCTCTTTAGGTCGAATTCGCGCATCAGGCTGATCCCGGGATTGGCCTTGACCCTGGCCGCG